>NZ_JBEZHO010000038.1:0-85508 GCF_040650615.1 Streptomyces sp. NPDC048643 | reverse complement strand
GGCCGCCGCCCTCGGCGGGCTAGGCACACGGATCGGTGCCAAGGGGACCTACGGGCTGCTGATCGGCCGCCGCCCGGACCGGGAGCAGCTCGCCACCCGGCGGGGCAAGGCCCCGCCGGGCACCGCACGGTTGACGTTCCGGCCAGGTGCTAGTCGACGGGCACGCGCTCCTGCTCCGCCGTGCTCGGCAGGGACCGGGCGACGACCACGGACTCCTGCGGTCGCCGGGTGCGCAGGCCCGGCAGGGTGATCAGCAGCCCCGCGAGAGCGATGCCGGTCACCACCATCAGGCCGGGACGGTAACTGTCCAGGACCGCCTGGGGCGATGATCCCTCCGAGGAGTTGGCGGTCACGGCCGCGGTCACGACGGCGAGGAAGATCGCGCCGCCGACCTGGACGGAGGTGTTCAGGAGACCGGAGACCATGCCCTGCTCGTGGTCGTCGACGCCGTTGGTCGCCTGGATGTTGAGGGAGGGGAAGACCAGGGCGCAGGCGGCGCCGATCAGCAGCATGGTCGGCAGGATGACCGCCGCGTAGACGGGGTGGAGGTCGACGCGGAGGAACAGCGCGTAGCCCGCGACCATCAGGGCGAAGCCCGTCGCGATGAGCCGGGGAGTGCCGAACCGGTCGACGACGGCACCCACCTTGGTGGAGGAGAGAGCCACCAGAGCTCCGGCCGGCAGGAAGGCCAGCGCGGTGTGCAGGGCCGACCAGCCGAGCAGCGACTGCATGTACAGCGTCACCAGGAACTGGAATCCGACGTACGAGCCGAAGAACGCCATCGCGCCGAGCTGGGCCCGGACCTGACTGCCGGACCGCAGCACGCCCAGCCGGATCAGCGGGCTCGGGCTGCGCCGCTCGATGCCGACGAAGGCGGTGAGCAGGACGGCGACGGTGGCGAAGGAGAGCAGCGTGCGGGCCGAGCCCCAGCCTGCCTCGGGCGCCTGGACGACGGTGAAGACGAGCAGCAGCATCGAGGCCGTGCCGACGACGGCGCCCGGGATGTCGTAGCCGCCGTGGTTCTTCTCGCGGTCGCTGCGCGGGATGAGCTTCAGGCCCACGAACAGCGCGACGAGGGCGATCGGCGCGGGAAGCAGCATGGTCAGCCGCCAGCTCGCCTCGGTGAGCAGGCCGGACAGGACGAGGCCCATGGAGAAGCCGGTGGCCGCGCAGGTGGTGTAGATGGACAGCGCGCGGTTGCGCAGCGGGCCCTCGGCGAAGGTCGTGGTGATGATCGAGAGCCCCGCGGGTGCCGTGAAGGCGGCACTGAGGCCCTTGATGAAGCGGCTCGCGATGAGCAGCGGTCCCGAGTCGACGAGTCCGCCGAGCACCGACGCGAGCGCGAAGACGGCGAGGGCCACCAGGAAGACCTGTCGGCGGCCGAGCAGGTCGGCGGCGCGTCCGCCGAGGAGGAGCAGTCCGCCGTATCCCAGGATGTAGCCGCTGACGATCCACTGGAGCGTCGAGGTCGAGAGGTCGAGTTCCGAACCGATGGACGGCAGGGCGACGCCGACCATCGACACGTCGAGGGCGTCCAGGAACATCGCGGCGCAGAGCACGAGCAGGGTTCCCCACAGCCGGGGGGTCCAGCGGTCCTGGGGTGTGGGACGGGTGAGCGGAGAGGTCATGGGCCAGAGATTACATGCACACGCATTCAATGCAAATGCATTTAATGACGATGCAACAAAGTGGAACGTTTGCTACGGTGCGGCCATGGCGGCGACGAATGCCGAGCAAGGGCTCGTGGACCAGTGGCGCGACATCCTCGCGGTGCATGCCCGCACGCAGTGCGAGCTCGACCGTGAACTGCATCGGCACGGCCTGGGCGCCAGTGACTTCGAGGTGCTCGACGTCCTGGCCGGGTGCGGCGCGGCGGACGGCGGTTCCTCCTATCGCGTCCAGGAGATCGCCGAGCGGGTCCACCTGAGTCAGAGCGCGCTGTCGCGCCTGATCGGGCGGCTGGAGAAGGACGGCCTGGTGACGCGGGGAATGTGCGCGGAGGACCGGCGGGGTGTGCGCGTCTGCCTCACCGCCGCAGGGCGCCGACTCCACGCCGAGGTACTTCCGTTGCAGCGTGCCGTCCTCACGCGCATGCTGACGGCCGGCTCGGCGGCCCCCTGCGACTGACGCGCAAACCCGGATTCCCCTTGAAGCCGGCTCGGCACCGCTTGCCCGGAGCCGGCGTGCGGAACCGGGCCGCCGTCGGACGCCCGGTCCCGGAGCGACCGCGTACCGGCTTCGTCAGTTCCAGGTGATCCCGGACTTCTCCCGCCAGAGGGCGGCCAGTGAGGCGTCGCCGGTCACGCCGGGGAACGGCGCGCGGTTCCACAGCGCGAGGTAGAGGGCGGCGGCCGGTCCCGCCAGTTCGCAGTCGGCGGGCGGTGCGTCCGCCACGGACCCGGCGCGGTCGCTCACCGGTGCCTGCTCCGACAGGCGTACGGTCCACACGGCTCCCGGCACGTCGGTGGCCGTCACGCGCAGCACCCGCGGCTCCTCGCTGCGCACCCTGCTCTTCGGACGCCCGTGGAAGCCGCGCAACAGCTCGTCGATGCCGTCCACCGCGAACTCCGGTGCCACCGGCTCCGGTTCACCACTCCGAGCCGACGCGGCGTCGATCCGGTGCACGGTCGTCTCGTGCGCCTGACGACGGGCCCAGAAGGCGAGTCCGGAGGGTGCGGGGAGGAAGCTCCAGCACCGCAGGTCCGGCGAGGCGCCGGCCAGTGTCTCCACGAGCCGGCCGTGCCCCTCGCGGAACCAGGCCAGGAGATCGTCGCCGTCCAGATGGGGCAGGCCGCCGTCGGGGTGATACGAGGTGTGGCCTTCGGCGACGATCGCCGTGGCCCAGCGGTGGACCATGCCGGTGTGCCGCACCAGATCCCTGATCCGCCACTCGGGGCAGGTCGCGACGCCGGCGTCGACGCCCGCCGCCTCGGCGGCGGCGAGCAGCAACCGGCCCTCCCGGTCCAGGGTTTCCACGTGCTCCGCAGTCTTCATGCGGCGAGTGTGCACGATCGACGGCGGTCGGGGGAGGCCGTGAAAGGGCATGGGACGGACTGCGGCGGCGGCCGCTGCGACAGGGCGGGTCGCTCACCCCGCGGCGGCCCGGCGCGTCGCGAACCCGATCACCGCGGCCACCGCGGCGAGCACCGCGACACTCGTCAGGGCCGTCGGCAAGGAGTACCAGTCGGCCATGAACCCGATCGCCGGTGGCCCGAGCAGCATGCCCCCGTAGCCGAGGGTGGAGGCGACGGCGATCCCGCTCGCCCCCGCGAGGGCGCCGGCCCGTTCGATCGCGACGGGGAAGATGTTGGCGAGGCCCAGGCCGGTGACGGCGAAGCCGAGCAGGGCCACCCACACGGACGGGGCGAGCGCGCCGAGCAGCATGCCGAACGCGGCCGTCGTACCGCCCGCCACGAGCGTGCGGGTGCGGCCGAGCCGTTCGAGGAGCGTGGTCCCGCTCAGTCGGCCGATCGTCATGGCGAGGGCGAAGCAGGAGTAGCCGGCCGCGGCGATCCCCGGGTGGGCCTCCAGGTCCTGTTCCAGGTGGAGTGCGCCCCAGTCGGCGAGCGCGCCCTCGCCGTACGCCGTGCACAGGGCGATCAGGCCGAAGACGACGACGAGGCCACGGGTGCGGCCTTCCAGACGCCGGGGTGTCGCTCTGTCGTCGCTCCGGGGCCGGTCCGGGGGTACCGGCATGTCGTGGCGCAGGAGAGCGGGTCCCGCCAGGGCGGTCACGAGCAGGCCGATGAGGGCGAGGGCCAGCAGGTGGCGCGTCGGTGACAGATGGGCGGCGACCAGTCCGCCGAGGCCCGCCCCGATCATGCCGCCCAGGCTGAACGCGGCGTGGAAACTGGGCATCACCGGGCGCCGCAGTGCGGCGACGAGATCGACGGCCGCGCTGTTCATGGCGACGTTGATCCCGCCGTAGGCCATGCCGAACACGAGGAGGACGGCGGCCAGCGCGGCCGCCGAGTGGGTCAGTGGTGGCAGGACGACGCTGAGGCAGAGCAGGACGGCGCAGGCGAGCGTGACGGGGCGGCTGCCGTAGCGGCGGCAGAGCTGCCCGGTGAAGACCATGGTCACGACGGCCCCGGCGGAGACACCGAGCAGGGCGAGGCCGAGTGCGCTGGCCGAGGCGCCGGTCTGCTCCTTCACGGCCGGGATGCGTACGACCCACCCGGCGAAGACGAAGCCGTCGAGGGCGAAGAACGCGGTGATCGCGATGCGGAGGCTGGTGAGGGTGGGATCCGGCACGACGCTGTGCGGACGGGTTTTGTTTATTAGCGGCACAAACTCACGTTAGGCCGGTGCCCCGCTCGGAGCAAGGGAAGAGGAGGGGCGGCGACGGGGTCGGCACTGCGTGCCGCGATCCACGGGTGCCGTTCCGCGCGGACCGGCGTGAGCCGGAAGGCGGCCCGGACCGCGCGCCGCTCCGGGCACCCGGAAGTCCGCGGTTCGCCGTCCCACCCGCCCGGACGGCGAACCGCGGTCCCGCCGGCGGGGTCAGGCCGCCGGAGCCGGGTACGTCGGGTACTCCACCCCGGACACGTGCTGCACCACGCGGATGACCTGGCAGGAGTAGCCGAACTCGTTGTCGTACCAGAGGTAGAGGATCGCGTTGTCGCCGTCCACCTTGGTGGCGCCCGCGTCGACGATCGAGGCGTGGCGAGAGCCGATGAAGTCGCTCGACACCGCGTCGGGCGCGTTGGTGAAGTCGATCTGGCGCTTGAGCGGCGAGGTCAGCGAGACGTCACGCAGGTGCTCGAGGACCTCCTCGCGGGTCGTCTCGCGGCCCAGGCGCAGGCTCAGGATCGCGATCGACACGTCCGGCACCGGCACGCGGATCGAGCTGCCGGTGATCGGCGCGTCGAGGTCGGGCAGCGCCTTGGCGACCGCGGAGGCGGCGCCGGTCTCCGTGATGACCATGTTGAGCGGCGCGGAGCGGCCCCGGCGGTCGGAACTGTGGTAATTGTCCAGCAGGTTCTGGTCGTTGGTGAAGGAGTGGACCGTCTCCACGTGGCCGCGCAGTACGCCGTACTCGTCCGCCATCGCCTTCAGCGGCGGCACGATCGCGTTGGTCGTGCAGGAGGCGCAGGACAGGATTTGCTCGTCCGGCTTGATCATGTCGTGGTTGACGCCGTGCACGATGTTCGGGACGTCGCCCTTGCCCGGCGCGGTCAGCACGACCTTGTCGATACCGGGCCGCAGGTGGTTCGAGAGGCCCTCGCGGTCGCGCCACTTACCGGTGTTGTCGATGAGGATGGCGTCGCGGATGCCGTACGCCGTGTAGTCCACCTGGGACGGGTCGTCGGCGTAGATGACCTTGATCTCGTTGCCGTTGGCGATGATCGTGCTGTTCGCCTCGTCGACGGTGATCGTGCCCTGGAACTGGCCGTGGATGGAGTCGCGGCGCAGCAGGGAGGCGCGCTTGACGATGTCCTGGGCGCCGCCGCGGCGCACGACGACGGCGCGCAGCCGCAGGCCGTTGCCGGAGCCGGTCTTCTCGATGAGCAGGCGGGCGAGGAGGCGGCCGATCCGGCCGAAGCCGTACAGGACGACGTCGCGGCCCTCGCGGCGCTCGATCTTGTTGTCGCCCGTGGCGCCGGAGACCGCCTCGGCGGTGAACTCCTCCACGGACAGGCCGCGGCCGTCCGCCCGGTAGGTCGCCGCGAGCATCCCGAGGTCGATCTGCGAGGGGCCGAGGTCGAGGGTGCTGAGCGTCCGCAGGAACGGCAGGGTGTCGGTGACCGAGAGCTCCTCCCCGGCGATCTGCCGGGCGAAGCGGTGGGTCTTGAGAATGCTGACCACTGACTTGTTCACCAGGGAGCGGCTGTGCAGGAGGATCGTGACGTCCTGCTCCCGGTGCAGCCTGCCGATGATCGGGATCATCGACTCCGCTATCTCTTCGCGAGTCTTCCAGTTGGTGAACGCGTCGTCGTTGACAGTCACAGAATCATCTTTCGAGCTAGGTGGCGCTCATATGCTAACCCGCTCCCTCGGGGTGATCGTTCACGCGGTGTCCACCCGCCCGGAACCCGGGGCTCCGCCTGGCGTCGGTGAACGTGGCGGCCGGCGCTCCGCCGGCCCACCCGTGCTCCCGTGAAAGCCGGCCGCCGGATGCGGAAAGTCCCCGTCCTCCGTCCTGGACTCTTTCGTTGCGGTAGGCACCCTTGACAGCGTGCGTACTGTTTCGCGACGTTTGAGCCCCGCCGATTGATTCGGATCTCGGCGCTCGACCGGGGGGCGAGCAGCAGTGCGGCGCGGATCGGCAGAAATCAGAGAAGTGGCAGGACGCGGACAGCGCGTCATGGGGGGAGCTGTCGCCCATGCGATCCATCAACGAAGATCCACACGCCCGAACGGCCTGTGTTGTGACCGGTACGTCTCTCGCAGCACCCACGGAAGGGCGGTTGATCTGAGGTGGAGATCACGAACCACAGACTCGACGGCTTGAGCGTCCCGCTCCGCGAGGCCTGGCACCGGGCGATGGACGAGTCGCCCGAGTACGCGAATCCCTTCCTGGCACCCGAGTTCGCGACCGGGGTCGGCAGGTTCCGGAAAGGCGCCCAGGTCGCCGTCCTGCACGAGGGAGGGGAGCCCGTCGGCTTCCTGCCCTACGAGCGCAACGTCCTCGGCGCGGGCCGAGCCGTCGGACTCGGACTGTCCGACTGCCAGGCCCTGGTGCACAGACCGGGGGTCACCTGGGACGCCCAGGAGGTGCTGCGCGCCTGCGGGTTGTCCATCTTCGAGTTCGATCATCTCGTCGAGGAGCAGGCGCCGTTCGGCCGGTTCGTCACGGGGACGTTCGCCTCCCCGGTGGTCGATCTGAAGCCGGGGGACAGCGGCTATCCGGAGTGGCTGCGCAGCGCCTACCCGGGCCAGGCCAAGACGACCCTGAAGAAGGAGCGGCGGCTCGCCCGCGACGTGGGCGAGGTGCGGTTCGTCTTCGACGAGCGCGACCCTCGCATGCTGCGCACGCTCATGCGCTGGAAGTCGGCCCAGTACCGCAGGACGGGGAGGATGGACCGGTTCGCGCGGCCCTGGATCGTGGACCTGGTGGACCATCTCTTCGACGTCCGCGAGGAGCACTTCACCGGCGTGCTGTCCGTCCTCTACGCGGGGGACCGGCCGGTCGCCGCCCACTTCGGACCCAGGTCCCGCAGTGTCCTCGCGGCCTGGTTCACGGCGTACGACCCCGAGTTCCACCGCTACTCGCCCGGCCTGATGATGCACCTGCGGACCGCCGAGGCGGCCGGCCGGAACGGCGTCAGCGTCCTGGACCTGGGGCGCGGGGACAAGGAGTACAAGGACTGGCTCAAGACCCGCGAGCTGCGGGTGGCCGAGGGCTTCGCGTACCGGCCCCACCCGGTGGCGGCGGCGCACCGCCTGTGGCGCCGGCCCGTGCGGGGCCTGCGGAACACGGTTCTCGCCCATCCCGAGCTGCGGGACCCGGCCGACCGGCTGCTCAAGACGGTGGGCACCCTGCGCGCCTCGGGCCGCGCCCGGTGCGGCGCCGGGCCCCGGGCGGACTGAGCGGCGGGCCCGGGAACAGGGCCATCGGTGCGGAGGCGCCGAGACCGTCGTGCCGAGGCCGGCTCCGCTCGCCGGTTTGGCGCGCTCCGGTGCGGCCGGCCGGGCGCCGCGTGCGTCCGGAGCGTTCGCAGGGGGCGGTCGGGGGTCGCGGCGGGTGACGGTGGTGAGAGCCGACGGCGAAGGGCGGGTGAACGCCCGCTGCCGGGCGCCGGGTCGGACCGGGCTGCGAAGTGCCGGAAGCCGGGAGCCGGTTGAGGCGACGAGGTGTGCTGTGCCGGCCGTCGGATGGCTGACGGCGGTGCGGGCTTCGGGTCGGGCGACCTCGGGTGCGGTGCCGTGCCTCGGACGGGGTGACGGCGGTGCGGGCTTTGGCCGGGCGGCTTGGTGCGCGGTGCCCGGCCTCGGACGGGGTGACGGCGGGGCGCGTTGTCGACCGTCGGATCGGGCGACGAAGTGTGCGGTCGGGCGTCAGGCCGTGACGACCTCGACCCCCGCCTCCTCGAACTGCCGCACCGTCGCCGGCGCCACCGACGCGTCGGTGACCAGCGTGCCCACCGCCTCGGCCGCACAGATGCGGGCGAACGCGCGCTGCCCGAGCTTGCTGGAGTCGGCGGCGACGATCACGCGCTCGGCACGCTCGCACAGCAGACGGTTGATCGCGGCCTCCGCCTCGTCGTGCGCGGCTGCACCGTGGGCGGCGTCGAAGGCGACCACGCCGAGCACCGCGACGTCGAGGGTGATCTGCCCGAGCACACCGTCCGCGAGGGGACCGATGAGTTCGTAGGACTGGGGCCTGGCCACACCGCCGGTGACCACGATCTTGAACTGGGGGCGCACGGCCAGTTCGTTCGCGATGTTCAGGGCGTTCGTGACGACGGTGAGCGCGGGGGAGCCCGACGCCAGGTCCGGGCGCACCGCCAGGGCGCGGGCCACCTCGGTCGTGGTCGTGCCGCCGGTGAGCCCGACCGCCTCGCCCGGAGCGATGAGGTCGGCCACCGCCTTGGCGACACGCTGCTTCTCGGAGGCGTGCCGGGCGGTCTTGTAGCGCAGGGGGAGTTCGTACGAGACGCCGTGGACGACCGCGCCGCCCCGGGTACGCACCAGCATCTGCTGTTCCGCGAGCTGGTCGAAGTCGCGCCGGATGGTCGCCGCCGACACCTCCAGCCGGGTCGCGGCCTCCTCGACGTCGAGGCGGCCCCGCTCCACCAGCAGTTCCAGCAGTGCCTTCCAACGGGCGTCGCGCGACATCCGCCTCTCCCTTGCTCGTTCCTCCGCGACCCTAGCGCACCCCGCCTCACCTCAAATGCTTGATTGTGCTTGAAAGCTCGCTATATCTTGCAGGAACAAGCATCAGTGGGAGGGGTACCGCATGACCCATGTCGAGGACGAGCTGAGCAGTCAGCCCGAGTGCTGGATCCGCGCCGCCGAAGAGGCCGCCGGACACGGGGCCGCGCTGCCCGCGGCGGGGGAGCGGGTCGCGATCGTGGGGTGCGGCACCTCCTTCTTCATGGCGCAGGCTGTGGCCGCGTTGCGGGAAGGGGCCGGGCAGGGCGAGACGGACGCCTTCGCCGCCTCGGAGTACCCGGAGGGCCGCTCGTACGACCGCGTGATCGCCCTCACCCGCTCCGGGACGACCACCGAGGTGCTGGAACTCCTCGGACGCCTGCGCGGACGCACCCGTACGACCGCCGTCACCGCCGACCCGCACACCCCGGTGATGGAAGCGGCGGACGACATCGTCGTCCTCGACTTCGCCGACGAGCGGTCCGTCGTGCAGACCCGGTTCGCCACCACCGCGCTCACCCTGCTCCGGGCTCACCTCGGCCTGCACTCGGACGCCGTCGTCGCCGACGCGCGCACCGCGCTGGAGACACCGTTGCCCGAAGGACTCGTCGACTGCACGCAGTTCACCTTCCTCGGCCGCGGCTGGACCGTCGGCCTCGCGAACGAGGCCGGGCTCAAGATGCGGGAGGCGTCCCTCGCCTGGACCGAGGCCTACCCGGCGATGGAGTACCGTCACGGGCCCATCAGCGTCACCACCCGTGGCACCGCCACCTGGATGCTCGGCGACGCACCCGACGGCCTGGCCGAACAGGTCCGCGAGACCGGCGCGTTGTGGGTCGGCGGCGGACTCGACCCGCTCGCCGAACTCGTCCGCGCCCAGCGCCTCGCCGTGGGCGTCGCCGCGGCCAAGGGCCTCGACCCCGACCAGCCGCGCCACCTCACCCGATCGGTGATCCTGAGCAACTGACGCTCGCTCACCCACCCACCGAGAAGGAGGAGTTGTGCCCCTCGCAGCAACCGGTGAGCTGGTCGCCCGGGCCGCGGCGGCGCGGACCGCCGTCGCCGCGTTCAACGTCATCACCCTGGAGCACGTCGAGGCCGTCATCGCGGGAGCCGAGTCGGCCGGCGCGCCCGTCGTCCTCCAGGTCAGCGAGAACGTCGTCACCTACCGCTACGGCCGGCTGCTCCCGCTGGCCCGCGCCGCCACCGCCGCCGCCGAACGCGCCACGGTACCGGTCGCGTTGCACCTCGACCACGTGCAGAGCGACGACCTGCTGCGGCAGGCACCCGGAGCCGGGTTCAGCTCCGTGATGTACGACGCGTCCCGCCTGCCGTACGAGGAGAACCTCACCGCGACCCGCGCCGCCGCCGACTGGGCTCACGCCCAAGGGCTGTGGATCGAGGCCGAGTTGGGTGAGGTCGGCGGAAAGAACGGCGAGCCGTCGCGCGACGCCCACGCGCCCGGCGCCCGCACCGAACCCGGCGAGGCCCGCGCCTTCGTCACCGACTCCGGCGTCGACGCCCTCGCGGTGGCCATCGGCAGCTCGCACGCGATGACCACCCGCACGGCCGCTCTCGACCACGGACTGCTCAAGCGGTTGAGCGCGTCGCTCGGTGTCCCGCTCGTCCTGCACGGCTCCTCCGGGGTGCCGGACGAGGAACTGCGGGCGGCCGTCGAGGGCGGCATCGCCAAGGTCAACGTCGGCACCGCGCTGAACATCGCGATGACCGCCGCCGTCCGGGAGTTCCTCGCCGCGCATCCCGAGGCCGTGGACTCACGGAAGTACCTCAGCGTGGGGCGCGAGGCCATGGCGCGGACGGTGGCCGCACTCATCGGCGTGCTGCGGGGTTCCACCGACGGATAGACGAACTCACGGCGCCCTGACGGGCGACGACCACGAAGGGGCCTCCCGCCGCTCGGGTGACGATCCACCACGAGCCGCGCGGGAGGCCCTTTCGTGTGCCCGGCCCGGACCGAGTTCCGCATGCGGCCGTTCGCGTGGGTGACAACGTGGCTAGTGTGAACAAGTATGAGAGAAGGCCGAAAGGGCACGGCAGGCTCGCGCGTGAGGCACCCTTCTGGAGGCCTCTCGGGCAGGCGTCCCCGTGCCCCGTTGACGCGAGGAGCAGGAGTTGGCGGTGATTCGTAGAGGGCTGAGCCGACACCGGGCCCGGCGCGGGACCGCGGCGTCGAACGGCGGGCTCGTGGCCGGTTTCCGCACCTCGGCCGCGTGTGCGGGACGCTCGCGTGCCGGTGGCGGCAGTGAACCGGCCCCGGCCGGAAGGGCGTCGGATCGCGGGGCACGTCAAGTCGTCGCACGGCCAGGGGCTGTGGGCTGACGTGAGCGGACTGATCTACTACTTCGCCGCCGCCGTCCTCTGGACGGGACTCGCGGCCCAACTGCCCGACCTGTGGCGCCACAGGAGAGACCCCCTCAAACAGTCCTTCTGCGCCGTCATCTTCCTGTCGGGACTCTGCTTCGTGCTCGGCGCGCCGCCCACCGTGGCCCTGGTCAACGGGCTGACGGGGATACCCAACGTCGCGGCACCCCTGGCCTATGCGACGGTGACCGCCTTCAGCGCGGCCTCCCTCATCCTCATCGTGCACTGGCGGGGTACCGACCCCGTCCGGGTGCGCCGTACCGCCCGGGCCTGGCTGTTCAGCTACCTGGGAGTGATCGCCGCCCAGGGCGTCCTGTTCGCGCTCGGCGACACCCCTGTCGAGCGCCGCGCGGACTTCGACACCTACTACGCCGCGACTCCGTTCATCCGCGAGATGATCGTGCTCTACCTGGCGGCCCATCTGGTGGCCGCGGTGACGACGACCGTCCTGTGCTGGCGCTGGACCCGACAGGTCAGACGCTGGGCCCGCAGGTCGTTGGCCCTGCTCGTCGTGGGCTGGCTCTTCACCAGTGCGTACGGTGTCGTCAAGTTCGTCGCGCTGACCGCTCACTGGCTCGGGCACCGCTGGGACGGCCTCAGCACCAGCGTCGCACCCCTGGTGGCGGTCGGCGCGTGCCTGGTGTCGGCGGGCTACATCCTGCCCGTCGTCGGACCGCGCGTCGACTCGGCCATCACCTTCGTACGCCTGCGCCCGCTGTTCCGGCTGCTGGCGGGGCCCACCGGCGGACGGCGCTTCGTCGCGCCCCTGTCGTGGCGGACCGTCGGTGACGTCGATCTCCGGCTCACCGCCCGGGAGACAGCCATCCGCGACGGACTCAAGCGGCTCGCCGGTCAACTCGACGACCAGGTCCGGCGGCGTGCCTACCGGGAGGCGCTCGCCGCCGGATTCCGTGCCGCGGACGCCGAAGTCATCGGCATGGCCGCGATGGTCGCCGTCGCCGCGCTGGCCGAGGCTCCGTCCCGTGCCGCGGAGACCGGCACGGTCGGCATCACGGTCGGCGACATCGACGTGGTGGTGTCGGTGAGCGCGTTCATGCGACCTTCCGGCGCCGGGGCAGGGGCGTTGGACACGGGACAGCCGTCGTTGCTGAGCCTGTCCAGGGCGGTGCGCACCCCCATCGTCGACGCGGCGGTCCAGTCACGGAGGACCGCGGTGCGTCAGCCCTGAACCGGCCCCAGCCGATGGGCGGTTGGCGGGGTCCGAGCGGGAGGCGCCGCGCCGGGGCCCGGCGCGGCGCTCGCCGTCAGGCGTCGGTGCCGTCGAGGAAGGCGCTCTCCTCGGGAGTCAGCGGCGGCCCCGACAGAGGTTCAAGGACCGGCCCCTTGAGGGTGGCGAGCAGGAGACGCGGGTGGACGAGACGGCTCGCGTCGGCCTGGAGCGTGGTGACCGCGCACATGGCGGCGGACACCTCGTACGAGGTGGTGGCCACGCGCGCCATCCGGCCCATGTAGCGGCTGAGGATCCGGTCCACGAGCGTCGGAGCCTTGCCGATGACGTCCGGGAACCACTGGTCCTGCGAGGTGCTCAACGTGTAGGCGGCCGTGACGGACCGGGCGGCGTCGCGCTGGACTCCGCGGGCGAAGCCGGGTGCGGTGATGTCGGCGTCCCGAAGCCGGCGACTGAGGGCCAGCGCGCCCAGCGCGGCAACGGACATGCCCTGTCCGTAGACGGGGTTGTAGGTGGCGACGGCATCGCCGAGGATCACCAGGCCCTCGGGCAGCGCGGCCTTCTCGAAGCTACGACGTCGGTTGCGGGTGCTGCGGCTGAGGGACACCTCGCCGAGCGGCTCGGCGCGTGAGATGAGCCGCCCGATGATCGGATGCCGCAGATCCAGGGCGAAGCGGGTGAACTCCTCCGGATCCGTGGTCGGTTCGCCGCCCCGGGTGCCTCCGAGACTGACCAGCCAGCGGTTGTCCTCGATCGGCACCAGGTTCCCCGAGCGTCCCGGCAGGTTGTCGACGGGGTCGGCTCCGACCTGCGTCACGGGGATGGTCTCCGCACCCGGCGGGATGCGGAAGACACGGCTGGCGTAGACGAGACCCGAGTCGACGTCGTCATTGGGTGTACCCGTCACCCCGAGCGTCTCGAGCCACTGCTCGGCCCGTGATCCCCGGCCGCTCGCGTCGACGACGAGGTCGGCGTCCAGGACCTCCTCGTCGGCGCCCGCCACGACACGCACCCCCGTGACGCGCCCGGCGTCGCCCAGCAGGGCCACCGCCTCGCCCTGGCGCACCGTGACCTTCGTGGTCCTCAGAACGGCGTCACGGACCGTCCAGTCGAGCAGGTCGCGGCTGCAGCAGGTCAGCAGCAGTTCGTCGGTCACCTGCGGCCACCGACGGAACCAGCCCTGCGGGCCGAGGCCCAGCATGCCGGTGAGGGACTGCTCGCGGGCGCCCGCGGCGAGCAGTTGCTTGCGGATGTCGGCTCCGGGAAGGAGTTCCTCGATGGCCGCGCGGCCGCTGGGCAGCAGGATGTGCGCGTGCCGTGCCTGCGGGAGGCGCCTGCGCGGCCGTGGTCCGTCCGGGAGTTCGTCCCGGTCGACGACGATCACCTCGTCCACGGACCTGGACAGGGCCGCGGCGGCGAGCATGCCGGCCACGCTCCCCCCGATGACGACAGCACGGCGCGACATGATTCCCCTAGTTGTCATGGACTTTGCAATGAGTGGGCGAACTCACCCTACGTTCGCGCGAGTCCATGTTCATCGGAGATCGGAAAGTGCACCGGTTCGGTCGGAGCGGAAGGGCGTCGACTGGCACCGCGCGACACGTGGTTGACCCTTTCGTGGCGAAACGGAAGGCCGACGGGCGGCGTGGGCGATGTCCGCGCCGATGCCGCCCCGGGCGCCCCGGACCGCCACTGGTACTTTTCCCCCGTGCGCGAGACGGAGCTGTACCTCCGTGAGCCGCCCGGTGTCGCCGGTGTCGGCGTCGGGGTGCATGGTGTCGCGAGTGCCACGGACGTGTTCCGGCTGCCGGAGCTGTGGCAGCTGCACCTCTACCAGTACGAGGCCGAGCTGACCGTCGACGGCACGGCGCACGTCGTCCGGCCCGGCCGGGTCAGCCTCGTGCCGCCCGGTGCCACGGTCCGGTTCCGCTACCGAGGCCGCTCCGAGCACCTCTACGCGCACCTGCGCATCACACCCGCCGGCCCACCCCGGACGGTTCCCGTCGTACAGGACGCGGGCCCCGAACTCCCCCTGCTCTCGGCACTGTTGCTGAACGCCGTCGCGGCGGCCCCGGCGCAGCCCGACCGCACGCGGGCCGAGATCTGGGCCGCACTGTGGCGCGTCGCCGACCTCGCGCCGGCCGCCGCGACACGACCCGGGCCGCACCCCGCCGTCGGCACCGCGATCGCCCACATCGAGGCCCGTCTCGCCGCCCCCCTGACCATCCCGGAGGTCGCGCGCGCCGCCGGGGTCTCCCACAACCACCTCACCCGGCTGTTCCGCGCCGAGACCGGCAGCACCGTCGTGGCGTACATCCGCCGGCGCAGACTGGAGCGCGCCCACCACCTGCTGCGCGCCTCGACCCTCTCCATCCCGGCCGTGGCCGCCGCCGTCGGCATCCCCGACCTGCAGGCGTTCAACAAGGCGTGCAGGCGTGAGCTCGGCGCCCCGCCCCGGGCCCTGCGCGGCGTTACCGGCTGACGTCCTTCTTCACGGCCCGCAGGACCACGAACTTCGCTTCCCCGGCCACCAGTTCACTGTTGCCGAAGAGACGGCGCAGCTTCAGGTGGTACCCCAGGTGGCGGTTGCCGATCACCCACAGCTCACCGCCGGGCCGCAGCGCGTCGCGGGCGTCCGAGAACATCCGCCACGCGGTCGTGTCCGTCGTCGCCTGGTGGGAGTGGAACGGGGGGTTGTTCACGACGAGATCGACACTTCCGGCGGGGACGCCCGCCAGACCGTCGGCGACGCGGAACTCGGCGTCCCCGGCGGCGTTCGCCCGGTACGTCGCCTCCGCCGACGCGACCGCCTGGTACGACTCGTCGACGAAGAGCACGTCCGCGTCCGGATTGGCCAGCGCCAGCGCCGTACCGACCACTCCGTTCCCGCAGCCCAGGTCGACGACCCGCTCGGGGCCCCGGCTGCGCGGCAGATGCTGGAGCAGGAAGCGGGTGCCGATGTCGAGGCGGTCGGCGCAGAACACCCCCGCGTGGTTGACGACCGTGCGCCCGGAGACGATCCCGATGTCCTCGGGGAGCCGGTAGCTGAGTGGCCAGGGGTTGGCCTCCCGGGCGATCCCGGGCAGCGGGGTGCAGAAGATGAGCCGGGCCTTCTTCTCGGCCAGCGAGGTGCGGGTGGGGCCGAGGATCCGCTCGAACAGCCTCAGCGTCGAGGTGTGGATCTCCTTGACCATCCCGGTGCCCACCACGACGGTGCCGGGGTGCACCGCGGGCGCCAGCCGGTTCAGCTGGTCCTCCAGTAGGGCGAGGCTCTTCGGCACCCGGACCAGCAGCACGTCGATCCGCCCGGGAGGCGGGTCCTGGGTGGTGAGGAGCCGGACGGTCGACTCCTCGGCACCGGCCCGCGCCAGGTTCGCCCTGGTCGCCTGCTGGGCCAGGTGGGAGTCGGTGATCTGCGTCGGCCCGGCCGCGGACAGCGCGGTGGCGAGAGCGCCCCACCGGTCTCCGACGATCACGACCGAACCCGTCAGGTCGGTCCCGCTCTCCGCGAGGTGTCGCAGCAGGTAGGTGTCGGCGGCGTCCCACGCGCGCAGCGGGTCGCGGGGGTCCTCGGGAAATCGGGCGAGCTCGTGGTCGCCCCAGGGGCTGGTCATCCGGTCGGTCATCGTGGGTCAAGGCTAAGGGACACAGGTCGGCGGGGGTGCGCGAGGATGGAGGCATGTCGATGGACGCGGAGCTCTTTCCCCGCAGCCGTAGGGAGATCGCGCCCGGAGCGGTCCACCTCCCGGACTGGCTGGACGCGGGCCGCCAGCTGCGGCTCCTGGAGGACTGCCGGGCCTGGGCACGGCCGCCGGCCGGACTGCGCACGGTCCGTACCCCCGGCGGCGGCACGATGACCTCCCGGCAGGTCTGCCTGGGCCGGCACTGGTACCCGTACGGCTATGCCCGCACGGTCGTCGACGGTGACGGCTCCCCGGTGAAGGCGTTCCCCGACGAACTCGGCGAGCTGGCCCGCGCGGCGGCCGTGGACGCCCTCGGCGGGAGCGACCCCGGCGGAGGCGGGCCCGCGTACGACATCGCGCTGATCAACTTCTACGACGCCGACGCCCGCATGGGCATGCACCGGGACGGCGACGAGTCGTCCGACGCCCCGGTGGTCTCCCTCAGTCTCGGAGACACCTGCGTCTTTCGGTTCGGGAACACGGAATCCCGGACCCGGCCCTACACGGACGTCGAGCTGCGCAGCGGTGACCTGTTCGTGTTCGGCGGCGCGTCACGGCTCGCGTTCCACGGTGTGCCACGGGTGTACGGGGGCACGGGACCGCCCGAGTTGGGGCTGACCGGACGGCTGAACGTCACGCTCCGGGTCAGCGGGTTCTGAGCGGTGCCCGCGACGTCGCGTCGTCCGCCCGCCGGGTCGGCCGGGCCGCGCGGAGTGCACGGGACGCCCGGCGCGGCCCGGCATCGCACACCGCACCGGCCGAGCCGACGGGGCGGGCCACCGCGGGAGCGGATCATGGGAGACTCACCCTCATGAACGGCAAGGCGGGCCCCCGGACGGCGGGGGACGGGAACACGCGGACACGGCTCGACCGGGGGCGCGGTGCGCTCGGACCGGCCCTGGAGCTCGTGCACACCGGGCGTGCGCCGACGCGTGCCGTGCTCACCGCCGAGCTGGGCGTCACGCGGGCGACCGCGGGCGCGGTGGCCGCCGAGCTGGAGGCGCTGGGGCTGATCCGCGTCGACGCCCGGCCCGGTGCCGCCGCCGGCTCCCAGGGGCGCCCCTCGCACCGTCTGGAGGTCGCCGAGGACGGGCCCGTCGCGCTCGCCGCGCAGGTGCACGCCGACGGGTTCCGCGCCGCGCTGGTCGGCCTGGGCGGCCGGATCGTGGCCACCGCGCCCGGCTGCGAGGCGATCGACGCCGACCCGGCGAAGGTGCTCGGTTCGGTCGTCGAGGCCGGCGCCGACCTGCTCCGGGCGACGGGCCGCCGCTGCGTCGGCGCCGGCCTCGCCGTTCCGTCCGCCGTCGCCGAACCCGAGGGACTCGCCCTCAACCCGCTGCACCTGGCGTGGCCCGCCGGAGCCCCGGTCCGGCAGATCTTCGCCGAGCGGGTGCGCGCGGCGGGCATCGAGGGACCCGCGTTCGCCGCCAACGACGTCAACCTCGCCGCGCTCGCCGAGCACCGGCACGGAGCGGGCCGCGGCGCCCGGGACCTGCTCTGCGTGGCCACCGGACACCGCGGTGTCGGTGGCGCGCTCGTGCTCGACGGCCGCCTGCACACCGGCAGTTCGGGGCTCGCCCTCGAAGTCGGTCACCTCACCGTGAACCCCGAGGGCCGCCCCTGCTACTGCGGAAGCCGCGGCTGTCTCGACGTCGAGGCGGACCCGCTGGCCTTCCTCACCGCCGCGGGCCGTGCCCCCGGCCCCGAGGTGTCGCTGCTCCAGCAGTCCAACGAGCTGATCCGCGACGAGTACGGCGATCCGTCCGTACGCCGTGCCACCGAGGCGCTCATCGACCGGCTCGGTCTCGGACTCGCGGGCCTCGTCAACATCCTCAACCCGGACCGCATCATCCTCGGCGGGCTCCACCGCAGCCTGCTGGACGCCGACCCGGGACGGCTGCGTGCCGTCGTCGCCGACCGCAGCCTGTGGGGCCGCAGCGGTGTGGTGCCGATCCTGGCGTGCACCCTGGACCACAACAGCCTGGTGGGCGCGGCCGAGTTGGCGTGGCAGCCCGTCCTGGACGACCCGTTGTCGGCTCTGGCCGGCTGAGGGCCCGGTTCGTCGTCCCGTCTCAGGGACGCCAGGCCACGCCGAAGGCGCGTGCCGGATTGTCGGTGAGGATCCGGTCCACCAGGTCCTGTCCCAGGGCGTGTTCGAGCCGGGGGCGGACGCGCCGCAGCAGATACGGCATACCCGGGCCGCCGTTCACCGACCGGGCTGCCGCTGTCGTCGTGTCGCCTCCGAGCAACAGGGTTTCTCCGAACCCGGCGTCGGCCAGGGCGCGTACGGCGTCCGGCATGCGCCAGTCGGTGGCGTGGTTGGCGCGGGAGGGGCCGTCGAACGCGAGATAGGCCCCCGCTCCGGCGGCCTCACGGTGGACCACGAGGTCCGGCGAACGGTTCAGATGCCCGAGGATCACCCGGTCCGGTGGCACACCCGACTCCCCGCACAGCAGGTCGAGCACGTCGAGGGCGGCGGTTCCCAGCTCCAGGTGGACGGCGATCGGCGCGCCGGTGGCATGGTGGGCCTCGGCCGCCGCCGTCATGGTCCAGCGGGCGTGCGCGTCCACCGCGTGGAAGGCGCCCGCCACCTTGATCAGCCCGGCCCGGACACCGGACGTGCCGATGCCCGAGGTGAGTTCGGAGACGAAGAGAGCGGCCAGGTCGCCGCGCAGCCGCCGCAGTGACTCCGGTGCGTAATGGGCGGCCTGGTGCAGTCCGGTCGCCGCCACGATGTGCACCCCGGTGTCGCGGGAGATCAGCGGCAGATCGGCGGCGCGCCTGCCCAGCCCGTACGGCGTCCACTGGACCACGCAGGCGCCGCCCTGTTCGCGGAAGGCGGCCAGCTCGGCGCGGGCGGCGGACGCGTCCCGCAGTTCCTGGCCCGGCAGTCGGGGGCTGCCGAAGAAGAGGTGGTCGTGCGCGTCGCACACCCCCATGGCCTCGGGCGGCAGGTCCCCGAGCACGGTGCGGACGGTGGCGCCCGGGCTCACCACTGCCGGCCCCGGGGGAGCGACTCCCGCTCCGGCTGCGAGAGATGAAGCACCTGGAAGACTTCTCCGGCCGCCGTGGGGGAGGCGTCGGCCCAGAGCGAGAAGTGGACGGTCTCCCAGTGGCGCGGATCGACGGCGGCCGCCGCGCTCACCACCCCGTCCAGGGAAGCGAGTCGTACGGTCTCCCGTACCGCCTCCTCCATCGCCTCCGCCAGTTCCACTCCCTCGGCGACAGGACGTCGGGTGCGGACCGCGGCCACGGCCGCCGAGCCGGCGGCGCCGCCCTCCTCGTGGACCAGTCCGGTCCAGTGCTGGACGACGGGGCGCCCGAAGTCGTTCACCAGGCCCTGGAACGCCCCTCCCCAGAGGAAGGAGTTCATGCCCTCGACAGTGTTCCACAGGTAGAACGGCGCGTACTGGTTCACCGGGGATCCGTCGACCCCGCGCTCGCGCATCAGATACGCCTTGAACCCGAGGCCGTCCCACGCGTCGAGCAGGTGGCCGACCCGGGCGACCCGGTCGCGGACGACGGTCATGTCGTAGTCGGCGGGAAGCGTGATCTCGTACTGCATCGCGTGCATGGCGGAGTCCCTATCCGTGCGCGGTGTCGGGGGCGGCCGGGGCCAGCAGCGCGAGCAGTCCCCGCACTCCCGCGTCGAAGGCGGCCGGGGAACCCGAGGCGCGGGCCAGCACATAGCCGCCCTGGACGGTCGCGAGGATCGTCGCGGCGGTGTCACCGGCGTCGAGCGCGGGCGCGAACTGCCCCTGCTCCTTGCCCTCTTCGACGAGTGCGGCCAGCCGCCCGCGCAGCCAGTCGAGCGTCTCCTCGACCGGTGCGCGCAGCGCGGCGTCGGTCATCACGTCCGGATCCATCGTGAGCCGCCCCACGGGGCAGCCGCGCAGAACCTCGCGTTCACGGCGCAGGTAGGCCTCGATGCGCTCGTACGGGGAGCCGGGCGGGGCGAGCGCGGCCTCGGCGGCGGCCCGCATCTCGGCCGCCGTGCGGCGGATCGCGGCGAGCGCCAGGTCGGGCTTGCCGCGGAAGTGGTGGTACATGCTGCCCTGCCCGGCCCCGGCGCGATCCAGGATCGCCCTGGGGCTGGTGCCCACGTAACCGCGCTCCCACAGCAGCTCGCGTGTGGACTCGATCAGTCGGTCCGCAGTGTCCATGCACTCACTGTACATACCAGTAGGTACAACAGTCGAGGCGCGAGGGCGCACCCGCAGGTCCGGCCGGGGCGGACGCCCTCGGAGCAGCGTCGGACGCCGCGCGTACTCCCGCGGAGGTACGCGGACGGCCGCTGGCCGTACGACGACTCGGACCCCCTCGCGGAGCGAGTCTCGAAGCATCAGCAGATCCCGCGTGACAGCGCGGTCCCACCGAGGAGATGACCCGAGATGCAGACCCTGGCGAACTGGGACGGCGGCCCCGGCCCGTGGATCCTGTTCTTCCCGCTGATCTGGGCGGCGGTCGTGATCGGCGCCGTGACCGTCCTGCGGCGCACCGCCCGGCGTGGCCGCCGTGGCCCGTGGCGGGCCGTGGGCGGCTTCGGCCCCGCTGACCCCCGGCCGACGGGCGACTCGCCGATCGCCGTGCTCGGCCGGCGCTTCGCCTCCGGGGAGATCGACGAGGACGAGTACTGGCGCCGGCTGTCCGTCCTCGACGAGCAGTTCGGCCGCACGGCCAAGGGCGGTGCGGCATGACCGCCGAGACGACCGGCCGTGACGCGGCCCGGGTCACCGATGCCGTGAAGGTGTACGGCGGCGGCGACATGGCCGTACGGGCCCTCGACGGGGTGAGCGTCGGCTTCCCGGCCGGCCGCTTCACCGCGATCATGGGCCCGTCCGGGTCCGGCAAGTCCACCCTCATGCACTGCGCCGCGGGCCTGGACACCCTCACCTCCGGAACCGCCCACATCGGCGACACCGACATCGGCGCGCTCGACGACCGCCGTCTGACCCTGCTGCGCCGCGACCGCGTCGGGTTCGTCTTCCAGGCCTTCAACCTGATCCCGACCCTCACCGTCGCGGAGAACATCACCCTGCCCCTGGACCTCGCCGGCACCGGCGGCTCCCGCGAGTGGATCGACTCGCTCGTCGACGTCGTCGGCCTGCGCGACCGGCTGCATCACCGGCCCAGCCAGCTCTCCGGCGGACAGCAGCAACGCGTCGCCGTGGCACGGGCGTTCGCCGGCCGGCCCGATGTCGTCTTCGCCGACGAACCCACCGGCAACCTCGACTCCCGCTCCGGCGGGGAGGTACTGAACCTCCTCGGCCGGACGGTGCGCCGGACGGGCCGCACGGTCGTCATGGTCACGCACGACCCGGTCGCCGCGGCGCACGCCGACGAGGTGGTCTTCCTCGCCGACGGACGTCTCGTCGACCGGATGGAGAACCCGACGGCCGACCGGGTCCTCGACCGTATGAAGGCCCTCGACGCAACGGCGGCCCCGGTATGAACACCGCCCTGCGCCTCAGCGTCTCGTCGCTGCGCGCCCACCGGCGGCGCTTCGCCGGTACGTTCTTCGCGGTGTTCCTCGGTGTCGCGTTCCTGGCCGGCACGCTCGTCATGGGCGACACCCTGCGCGCCGGGTTCGACACCATGTTCGGCAACGCGACCCAGGGCACCGACGCCGTCGTCCGCAGCGCCGAGACCATCACCGCGCCGGGGGAGAGCCAGGGCGTGCGCAGCCCCGTCGACACCGATCTCGTGCGGACGATCGAGCGGGCTCCCGGGGTAGCCGCCGCGGTGCCCGACATCCAGGGCGCGGGCCAACTGGTCGGCGCCGACGGCAAGCCCATCGGCGGGCAGGGTCCGCCCACCCTCGCGGGCAACTGGATCGACGACCCGGAACTCAACGCCTACCGGCTCGCCGAGGGCCGGGCGCCGGCGAGGACCGGCGAGGTCGTCGTCAACCGGGGCGCCGCGAAGAAGGGCGACCTGCGGATCGGTGACACGACGGTCCTGCGCACCCCCGACCCCGTCCGGGTGACGATCGTGGGCATCGCGACCTTCGGCGGCGAGGACGGCATGGCGCAGGTGACGTTCACCGGAATGACGCGGGCCGACGCCGAGAAGTACCTCACCCCGAAGCCCGGCGAGGCCGCGAGCATCCGGGTGCGGGCCGGCCCGGGAGTCGGCCAGGAGGAACTCGTCTCCGCTTTGACTCCCGTGCTGCCCAAGGGAGTCGAGGCCATCACCGGACAGGAGTCCGCGCAGGAGAACACCGACATGATCTCCAGCCAGTTCCTGACGATCTTCACCACACTGCTGCTCGTCTTCTCCGGGATCGCGCTCCTCGTGGCGACCTTCTCCATCCACAACACCTTCGCCATCGTCGTCGCCCAACGCACCCGTGAGAACGCGCTGTTGCGTGCTCTCGGCGCCTCACGCCGCCAGGTCACCGTGTCGACCCTGGCCGAGGCGACCGTCGTCGCCGTGACGGCCTCCGCCGTCGGACTCGCCGGTGGTGTCGGGATCGCGGCCGGACTCCAGGCGCTGTTCCCGGCCATCGGATTCCCCTTCCCCGACGGCGCCTTGGTGATCAGCGGCCTGTCCATGCTGCTGCCCCTCGCCGTCGGCGTCGTGGTCTGCCTCGCCTCCGCGCTGCTGCCCGCCGCGCGGGCCGGTCGCACCGCGCCACTCGCCGCCCTGCGGGAGACCGCCGTCGACGAGTCCGGCGCCTCCCGCGGACGCGCGATCACCGGCGGGGGACTGGCCGCCCTCGCCGTGGCCGCCACCCTGACCGGTGTCCTGCTGACCCCGTCCCTCTGGCTCGCCGGCCTCGGCGCGCTGCTCGCCCTCGCCGCCTTCGTGGTCCTCGGGCCCGTCGCGTCCTCCACCGCGGTACGCGTCCTCGGTACCCCCGTCGCCAGGCTGCGCGGTGTCACCGGCGGACTCGCCCGGCGCAACGCGCTGCGCAGCCCCAGGCGCACGGCGGCCACGGCCGGCGCCCTGATGATCGGCGTCGCCGTCGTCTCGCTGTTCACCGTGTTCGGCGCCTCGCTCAAGGCCACCATGGACCAGACGGTCTCCCGCTCCTTCGCCGGCGACATCGCCGTCAGCGCACCCTCGTTCGGCGCGGGCGGCAGCGGGCTGAGCCCCCGGCTGGCCCCCGCCGTGGCGCGGGTGCCGGTGGTCGAGGACGCCGTCGGGCTCGGCAAGGGCGTCGCCGAAGTCAACGGCAGCGGAAAGGCGTTGACGGTCACCGATCCGGTCACCCTCGGCAGGGTCTTCGATCTCGGCCATGTGCGGGGCTCGTTGAGCGCTCTCGGCACCGACGGCATCGCCATCACCCGCAAGGAGGCCGACCGGCAGCACCTGGAGACCGGGGACACGGCCCGGCTCACCTTCACCGACGGCCAGCAGCAGGACTTCACGGTCCGCGCCGTCTACGGACAGTCGGAACTCGCGGGCGAGTACGTCATCACCCGCGCGGCCTGGGCCCCGCATCGCACACAGGACTCCGACACGCTCGTGGCCGTCTCGCTGAAGGACGGAGTGAGCACGGCGCAGGGCACGGCCGCCGTGCGACAGGTCGCCGAGCGTTACGGCAACCCCGAGGTGCAGACCCGCGACGCGTACGCGCGCTCCTCCGCGGGCGGCATCGACATGATGCTCACCCTGGTCTACGCGCTGCTGGCTCTCGCGGTCCTCATCGCCCTGTTGGGCATCGCCAACACGCTGACGCTCGCGATGCACGAGCGCACCCGGGAGATCGGACTGCTGCGGGCCGTCGGGCAGACCCGGGCGCAGCTTCGCGCCATGGTCCGCTGGGAGTCGGTCCTCGTCGCCGCGTTCGGCACGGCGGGTGGTCTCGCCCTCGGTGCCTTCCTCGGCTGGGTGCTGGTCGAGGCCTCCGAGGGGGCGTCCGACACCGCGTTCGCCTTCGCGGTACCGCCGCTCCGGCTCGTGGTGGTGGCCCTGGTGGGCCTCGGCGCGGGTGCCCTCGCGGGCCTGCGTCCGGCTCGGCGGGCGGCGCGACTGGACGTACTGCGCGCCATCGCCACCGAGTGAGCCGTCCTGACCCGTACGACGTCCTCCGGGGAGCCGCGTACGCGACGGAGGTCACCGCCCGGTCAGCCGGCAACGGCCGACCGGGCGGGAGCATGTTCCGGCCGAAGGGCGTCGACGGTCTGCCGCAGCGAGGCCTCGCAGGAGATCTCGTACGGCGAGCGGAGCGTGGACGCCACCACGGGCGCCTTCGCCGGAAGCGTGAACCAGACGACCTTGCCCGACTCGCCGTCGGGCCGCGCGCCCCAGTTCTCGCTCACCGCGGCGACCATGGCGAGGCCGCGTCCGCACGTGGCGCCGGTGTCGGCCTCCCGTACCTCGGGAAGCCGCGGATCGTGGTCGCGTACCGAGACCGTGAGGGTGTCGAGCAGCAGCTCGATCTTCACGGTGCACTGTTTGTCGGGCTGGGCGTGCAGGTGCACGTTGGTGAGCAGCTCGGTGACTCCGAGCGCGGCCCGGTCTATCAAGGGGTCCAGATGCCAGTAACGCAACTGTGCAGAGACGATTCTGCGGACCTGGCCGATCCGCGACGGCAGGGCTTGGAGCTCCACCGTGCAATGCCTGCTTGGCTGGCTGATCACGGCTGCGACTCCCCGAATTGAGGTCCGGAAGAAGACGGAGATCGGATCCAGCGGGGCGGCTGAGTGGAACGGCCGCCCGCTGTGATGACCGGCGGGCTGGTTCGCAGCGTTATCGCCGGTTGACCCAGAGTAGTGATGTGACATCAGAGTGACCCAGGGGGCGCCGTCCTGCAACTCGCGGTGCCTTCCGAGCCGTCGTGGCCGCCTCAGCGACCGCGTCCCGCCGCCCTGCGGACCGCTTCGATGAAGCGGCGCGCCGAAGGCGGCCCCGGCCTTCCGGGGGCGGGATCGTGCTCGCCGAGGGTGAGCGAATAGCGGGTGCCGTTGACGTCCGCCGACGCCCGGTCCTCGTGCGCGAACCAGGGCCTCGACGCGCGCACCGCCTGCACCGGGGCACTGTCGATCTCACTGCCGTAGCTGGTGAGCAACTGCAGCCTGCCGTCGCTGATCCGGACCTGTCCGGCCCGGGTGAGCGAACGCAGCCGCTTCCCGATCCGCACGCCCGTGGCCGTGAACTCCGGCTCCGCCATGCTGCTCCGCCCCCTTGTGCGCCGCGGCTGTGCCTGTCGTGATTCCCGGTGCCCGTCCCCGGCGGGGGCGATCGCCCCGTGGGGCAGTCTGCCCGCAGGTGGCGCCCAGCACCAGTGCGCATGGCGAGGCGGTCGGGGCGCCGGGCGCAAAGGCCGGTATGCGCCCCCCTCGTCGGCGCCCGCACGCCGTACCCAGGGGTGCCTTTGGGGCGCCCAAAGGTGTGTTTATGCAGGTGAGAAGCGTGCGGAAGGTGTTTATGATCGAAGCGTCCGACCAGTTCAAGCGGCGTCGGCACCAGGCGTTAGGAGCCCTGCCGTGAGCACTCCCCAGCAGATCCGGACCGGTGAGACCCTCGACGTCGACCGTACCGACGAGGGATACCGGAGCTGGCTCAAAGAGGCCGTCCGCAAGGTCCAGGCCGACGCCAACCGCTCGGCGGACACCCACCTGCTCCGCTTCCCGCTGCCCGAGGCGTGGGGCATCGACCTGTACCTGAAGGACGAGTCGACCCACCCCACCGGCAGCCTCAAGCACCGCCTCGCCCGCTCCCTGTTCCTGTACGGCCTGTGCAACGGATGGATCCGTCCGGACCGCCCGGTGATCGAGGCGTCCAGCGGTTCCACCGCCGTCTCCGAGGCGTACTTCGCGGGGCTCATCGGCGTGCCCTTCATCGCCGTCATGCCCCGCACCACGAGCCCCGAGAAGTGCCGCCTCATCGAGTTCCACGGCGGCAGGTGCCACTTCGTGGACGACTCGCGCCGGATGTACGAGGAGGCCGGCGCCCTCGCGGTCGAGACCGGCGGCCACTACATGGACCAGTTCACCTACGCGGAACGCGCCACGGACTGGCGCGGCAACAACAACATCGCCGAATCCATCTTCCGTCAGCTGGAGTTGGAGCGGTTCCCCGAGCCCGCGTGGATCGTCGCCACGGCCGGCACCGGCGGTACCTCGGCCACCCTCGCGCGCTACGTCCACTACATGCAGGCGGACACCCGCATCTGTGTCGCCGACCCCGAGAACTCCTGCTTCTTCGAGGGCTGGACCACCGGCGACCCGGACGTCACCTGCGACTGCGGCTCACGCATCGAGGGCATCGGCCGGCCGCGCATGGAGCCGAGCTTCGTGCCGGGCGCGGTCGACCGGATGATGAAGGTCCCCGACGCGGCCAGCGTCGCCGCCGTGCGCGCGCTGGAACAGGCCATCGGCCGCAAGGCGGGAGGTTCGACCGGAACCGGCCTGTGGAGCGCCCTGAAGATCGTCGCCGAGATGGTGGCTTCGGGGCGCAAGGGCAGCGTGGTGACGCTGCTCTGCGACCCGGGCGACCGCTATCTCGACAAGTACTACTCGGACGCCTGGCTGGAGGAGCAGGGCCTGGACATCGCCCCGTACACCGAGGCGATCACCAGCCTGCTGCACACGGGCGTCTGGCCGGACTGACCGGCGCGGGACCGGAGTTCAGGCGTGCGTCGGCGCCAGCCGCCGGTCCAGTGCCGTCACCGCGCCGCGGAAGGCGCGGCCCAGACCGGCGCGCCCCAGGGTGAGGCCCCCGCGGAACAGCGCCGTCCCGTCGGCGGCGAAGGTCCACTGCACGCGGGTGCCCCGGCCGGCGGGCGTCAGCCGCCACTCCTCGACGAGCGCCCGTATCCCCGGCGCGTTCGTCGCGTCCACCCGGTACGCGTATGTCCGGGGCGCCTCGGCGACCAGAACCGTCTCCTCGAACCGCGTGCCACCCCGCAGCCGCACCTCGCGTCCCGCGCCGTCGGCGGTGGGCCGGGCCAGCGTCACCGCCGAGAACCAGTCGCTCCAGCCGGACACGTCCTCGGCGAGCGCCCGGAAGACCGCCTCGGGATCGGCGGTCACCTCGCGGGCGAACACCAGACGCACCGGAGCGGTCTCGACGAAGTCGGGTCCTACCGGACGCAGACGGCGTGCCATGAGCGAACCCCCCAGCGGGAACCAGTCCCGGTCGGCAGCGATCGATGACCTCGGCGCCCGGCACCGCGGACAGCTCCGGCGGCGCGGGCAGCGACACCCTAGCCGCCGGTCCGTCAGATGTCTGTATCGTCCTCGGGCTCACCGGCCACGACCAGCCGCCGCAGATGCTCGGCTATCTCCGAGCGGGCACCGGCCGGAAGCCCCCCGTCGGTCACCAGCGTGTCGACCTGCTCCAGCGCGGCGAACGAACTCAGGCCCACCGTGCCCCACTTGGTGTGGTCGGCGACCACGACGACCCGCCGCGCGGACTGCACCAGCCGCCGGTTGGTCTCCGCCTCCGCGAGGTTCGGCGTCGACAGCCCCGCCTCCAGCGATATGCCGTGCACGCCGAGGAAGAGGACGTCGAAGTGCAGGGTCGCGATGGCCTGATCGGCAACCGGTCCGACGAGCGAGTCGGACGGCGTGCGGACACCGCCCGTGAGGACCACCGTGGCGCCGCCCTGCCGCTGGCCGGAGGTGCGCTGCGCGGAGTGGAACACGTCCGCCACCCGCACCGAGTTGGTGACCACCGTCAGGTCCGGGACGTCCAGCAGCCGATGCGCCAGCGCGTACGTCGTCGTACCGCCGGAGAGCGCGATCGCCGAGCCGGGCGCGACCAACTCGGCCGCCGCCCGCGCGATGTCCTCCTTGGCGGTCAGCTCCAGACCGGACTTGGCCTCGAAACCCGGCTCGTGCGTACTCGCCTCGGCCACCGGGACCGCGCCGCCGTGCACCTTCTCGACGACACCCTGACGGGCCAGCGCGTCGAGGTCGCGGCGGACCGTCATGTCGGACACACCGAGCTTGCGCGTCAGTTCGTTCACACGGACGCCGCCGCGGCGGCGCACCTCGTCGAGGATCAGGGCGCGACGCTGCTCCGCGAGGAGGTTCTGATTCTCACTCACGACCGCTCCGGTCCTTTCGCCGCTGCCTGCCCGACACTCCGTCCGAACCCACTCCCACGTGGACATTCTCCTAGTCCGAGGTCTGGAGGAGGTCCCATCCTCGCACGGGACACCGCCAGTCGCGCCACTGCCCACACGCCCGTTCCGACCCTCCGGAGCCGCCACTTTCACACGTATCGGGGAGATTCCGCGCGTTCGACTGTGCCCGGCGCCGTCCAGCCGCGATCCTTGTGCCTGAACATGACAGATGTGGCACGCGTTGCCCGGGGGAGTGCGGAACAGTGGAACACGCACCGGAACAGACCGCCGGCGGGGAGAACGGACGAGCGTTACCCCGGCCCGAAGCGGACGACATCGCGCTGGAACTCCTCGTCCACGGCGTGGGTGGCGCCACACCCGAGGACATGCTGGACGATCCGCGGACCGTCCGCGTCACCGGCGACGCGACCGCGGCCGTCTTCCGCCGCGCGGACGACGCCGACGCCGAGGAACACCCCGAGACCCACCGCGGCGGCCCGGTGCGCGAGGCGTACGTGTGGTGCAACCTCACCTCCGGCAACGGCGCCCGCGCCCTGTGGCTCCTGCTGCTGCCGTTCATGGTGGTCAACCTCGCGCACTGGATGCGCCCTGCCTCCCACCACCGCCCGCGCACGGTGCGCCTGTACGGCCTGCTCGTCCGGCTCGCCGGGCTCACCCTCACCGTCCTGCTGGTCGCCGCCGCCTGCGAGGTGGCGCTCGACCTGGCCGCCTGGCAGTGCGCGGGCACCCGCGCGTGCGTCCGCAACCACTCCTGGCTCGGATTCCTCTCGCCGGACCGCCCCGACGCCGGCTGGTGGAGCCAGCCGGGCCGCCGCCTCGCCCTGGCCGCCCTCGTCCCCGCCGCGCTCACGGCGCTCCTCTGGTACCTCTCCCACCGCACCTGGAGCGCGTACGAGTCCCAGCAGCCCATGTCCCGCCAGGCCGAGCCCGACGAGGAGACCGACGGCACCGGGCTCGGCCGCCCCGGCTTCTGGTACGGGCGCCGCCTGGTGGCCCGGCTGCGCGCCGCGCACACCGCCGCCGGCTTCCTCACCGTCGCCGCGGCCGTGACCGCCTCGGCGTCCCGCCACGACCGCGGACCGGGCGGACCCGGCGCGCTGGACGCACTGGGCACCCTGCTGAACGCAACCCTCGTGCTGGGAGCGGCCGTTGTGCTCGGCGTGGTCTGCCGCCGGGGCCGTAGCGAGAACCGCATCGACCGGGGCCGCGACCGGACACTGGTCCGCCTGCTGCCCCAGGGCGCGATCCTGCTCCTCGCCCTCGCCCTGGTCTACGCCGGCTGGTCACGCCCCGAATGGCACGCGACCGGACGCCTCCCGGGCGACGCCACGTTCGGCGGCCTCGCCCTCGTCCAGGGTCTGCTCGTCATCGCGCTCGGCGTCGTCGCCCACTTCCTGTACCGCACGAACCCCGCGACCTGGGGCACCCCGGGCAGGCCGGACGCCCCCGTCGACACCCGCACCGCGATGCGCGGCTTCGCCGGACCCGCCGTCGCCATGCTCGCCTGCGCACTGGGCGGTGTGATGTCCGGAGGCGTCTCCCAGCGGGTCGCCGACTGGCTCGACGGAACCCGGCACTCGATCCCCGGCCCGCCCGTCCTGCTCACCTGGCAGGCCTCCGCGATCCCGCCGCTCCTCCTCGTCCTGTTCGCCGTCGTCGGCCGCCTCGGCCGCCGCACCTGGATGCTGCGGCGCCGCGAGATGAGCGCCGTCGAACGCGACTACCCGGGGGAGCCCAAGGACACCACCCGCACCCGCCGCATCGCGAGCACCCGTGCGATGGCGGGCCTCACCGACCGGGCGCCCTTCATGGTCGGCGTCGTCTCGTTCGCGACGTTGCTGCTCGGAGCCGGTGCCGTGGCCGGCGCGTTCGCCACCGGGGACGCCCCCAGCGAGGCGGCGCGAGGGACGTACGGCGTCGTCCACGGCGCGGCCGAGACCGCCCAGGCGCTCGGCTCCTGGCTGATCGGGCTCGGCTTCATACTCTTCGTCACCTGGGGCCGCCGCGCCTACAAGGACCCCGCGGCCCGTCGCACCATCGGCATCCTCTGGGACGTCGGCACGTTCTGGCCGCGCGCCGCCCACCCCTTCGCACCGCCCTGCTACGCCGAGCGCGCCGTACCCGACCTCACCTGGCGCATGGCCACCTGGACCCGCGCCACCGGCGGCCGGCTCGTGCTCTCCGGACACTCGCAGGGCAGCGTGCTCGCCGCCGCCGCGGCCTGGCAGCTGCGTCCCGCGACCCGCCGGCGGATCGCGCTGCTCACCTACGGCTCTCCGCTGGAGCGCCTGTACGGACGCTGGTTCCCCGCCCACTTCGGACCCGCCGCCCTCGCCTCACTGCACCGCGAGGTCGCCTGCTGGCGCAATCTGTACCGCCCGACGGACCCGATCGGCGGACCCGTCCGACTGCCCGGCGACTGCGGCCCCGAGGTCGACCACGAGCCCCTGAAGGACCCGCTCGCCTACGGCCGCACCGCACGGCAGCCGCTGCCCGCACCCATCCTCGGCCACTCCGACTACCAGGCGGACCCGGCCTTCGCCGCCGAGCGCGAACTGTTGCTGGCGCGGCTGCGGACCGAGGTGCCCGGCCAGCGCCCGCACGGGATCACTCAGGACAGCTCCGGCAGGTCCTCGGAGTAGAGCAGCGTCAGATCGTCCGTGCTCGGCTCGTCCAGCTGCGCCACCCGGCCCGCGTGCCGCTCCACCATCGCCTCGAACGTCTGGCGTGCCGTACGGCCATTGCCGAACGCGGCGCCCTTCGGGATCGCCGTGAAGTACTTCAAAAGCGCCTCGGCCGCACCTGGGCCGAGCCGGTACTCGTGCTCCTCGGCCTGCTGCTCCACGATGCGCAACAACTCGTCGGGGAGATAGTCGTTGAAGGTGATGGTCCGTGAGAAACGGGACGCCACACCGGGGTTGACCGAGAGGAACCGCTCCATCTCGACGGTGTACCCCGCGACGATCACCACCACCGCCTCCCGGTGGTCCTCCATCAGCTTCACCAGCGTGTCGATGGCCTCACGCCCGAAGTCACGGCCCGAGTCCTCCGGCGACAGCGCGTACGCCTCGTCGATGAACAGCACGCCGCCGCGCGCCCGGTCGAACGCCTCCTGGGTGCGGATCGCGGTCGACCCGATGTGCTCGCCGACCAGGTCCACCCGGGACACCTCGACGAGATGACCCTTCTCCAGCACACCCAGCGAGGCGAGGATCTCGCCGTACAGCCGGGCCACGGTCGTCTTGCCGGTGCCGGGGGAGCCGGTGAAGACGAGATGCCGGCGGGCGGACGCCGCCTTCAGCCCCGCCTGCTGCCGGCGCCGGCCCACCTCGATCATGTCGGTGAGCGCCCGTACCTCACGCTTGACGTTCTCCAGGCCCACCAGCGCGTCCAGTTCACCGAGGACCGCCTTCGAGGCGCGGGCCTGCGGCGTGGCCTCCGGCTCCGTGGCGAGCGGCTCCCGCTCGGTGGTGCGCTGGCCCGGGATCGCCCCGATCAGACTCGTCGACGGGCCCGACGTCTCGACGGCGGTCTCGTGCGCCGGGGCACGCAGGCCGGTGCTCTCGTCGCTCGCGCAGTCCTCGACGACGGGACCCGCCCCGGGGGCGCCACCCTCGGCGAACTCGTACCCTCCGCGCGCGCACCGCTCCGTGCGGCACTTGCGCAGGGTCGCGCGGCAGCCGTCGATCACGTGGAAGCCGTAGCCCCCGCTGTCCGCCACGCGGCAGTTCAGGAAACTGCCCCGGCCGTCGGCCGACACGTAGAAACCGGCCTCGGCGGGCGAGGTCACCGTGCAGCGCTCGATCGTCGGATCGGCGCCCTTGGTGACGATCACGCCGGTCTGGGTGCCGTCCACCGTGCAGCCGGAGAGCGTGCCGCCGCTGCCGTGGTCACGGAACCAGGCCCCTGTCGCGGCGTCCCGGATACGGCAGTCGTCGAGCTGCGCCGTGGCGCCGTCGCTCACCGACACCGCCGTGTTGCGCACCTGCGAGATGTCGCTGTCGACGACGTCCGCGCGCGAACCCCGGTCGAGGACGAACAGCGCGTCCGGCACGTCGTGCACCCGGCACGAGTCGAGCACCGCCGTCGCGCCGTCGCTCACCCAGACCGCGGGGTAGTCGCCGGTGCTGTCGAAGATCTCGCACTGGTTGGCGTCGACGCGGGTGCCCGGGTCCCAGACCGAGAGGCCGTTGCGCCCGAACTGCCGCACCGTGGTGCGCGTCAGGGTCAGCACGGAGCGGGACCGCAGGTCGACCGCGTTCTCCGGGATGTCGTGGATACGGCAGTCGGCGAGGGTGAGGACCGCGTCCGTGTCCAGGGTGACGCCGTCCGCGGTGGTCCGGTGCACGTCGCAGTCCGTGAGGTGGGCCGTGGCCCGGGCGGTGACCTGCACGCCGGATCCCTTGACCTCGTACACCTCGCAACCCACCGCCTCCAGCGACGAGTTCTCGCCCGTCACCGACAGGCCGGCACCGGAGGTGTGGTGCACCCGGCAGCGCTCGAGGCGTGGATGCGCGCCCCCGCGGACCAGGACGCCCGACTGGCCGGCCGCGACGACCTCGCATTCCTCGAACACCCCGCCGCCGCCGTCCAGTACGGCGATGCCGACGCCTCCGGGATTGTCGACCGTGCAGCGGCGCACGGTCGGGCGGGCACCGCCGCGCACCTCGATCCCGGCCGCGGAGCGCGTGACGATCCGTACGTCCAGCAGTTCGGGCGTGCCCTCCTCGACGAGAAGGGCGGGGGCCGCCGAGTCCTGGCCCTCCACGTGCAGGTCCTGGACCACGGCGGAGGCGCGGACGGTCAGCGGCACGCCGTCGACCGGCGCGATGCGCACCGAGCCGGGCGAGCCCTCGGGGCCGCGCAGCGTCACCGCCCGCTCCACCACCAGGTTCTCGCGGTAGGTGCCGGGAGCGACGGTGAGCACGTCGCCGTCGGCCGCGGCCTCCAGGGCGGCGGCCAGCGATGCGTACTCACCCGTGCGGCGCCGCCACCGCGAGGTTCCGGTGTGCGTCACCTGGACCGTGCCCTGTGCCATGGCGCTGTCGTGCCCCCACCTCGTCGTACGCGGGTCCTGCGAGGCCGTACTGATACCCCGTCGGCGGGGATCTGCGCCCCTGCCGGACAGCCTCTCATGACGGTGCGGGTCAGCGCGGCCGGTCCACCGTAGCGTGCGCGGACAGGGGCGGTTGACCGCCGACGGCGGGCCGTCAGCTGCCGGTGCCCGCCTTGCCCCAGTCAGGACCGGCCTTGTCCCAGGCCCGGTCCCAGCGCGCGTACCGCCGACGGACCATGTGCCAGACGACCAGCCGTCTGCCGCACTCCACGCATCCCGCCGTCAGGACGGCCGCGCCGAAACCGGCCAGAACGGCGTGCGTCGTGGCGGTGGCACCGTCCAGCGGGCGGCCCACGAGGCGGCCGTGCCGGTCCGTCCAGAGCGCGAAGTGGGCGCCCGGACGCGGAGACTTGAGGAGGGTGATCACGACACCGCGCTGCCGCGTGCCGTCCGGCGCCGTCCAGGAGGCCATGACCCGGGTGCGGACGTCCCGCGCCGTCGACGTCTCGGGGTCGGACTGCAGGGGGCCGCCGGAGAGCCTCCTGACGACGGTGGCCGCCACCACGTGCCGGTCGGCGCGCTGGTGCCGGACGGCGCGCTGCAGCGCGTGCTCCGCCGAGGCGCCGACGGCCGCTCCGACGAAGGGCGCGCCGACGAGGACGATCAGAAGGGTGGCCAGGGCGAGCCAGGCCTCGACGAGATCCGTCGTGCGGCGCAGCGGATTGTGCCGCCAACGCCAGAGTCCGATGATCGAACGCACCATCCCGCACCCCCTTCCGCGTTCGTGATAACCCCGCGCGGGGCCGTTCACGCCGACGGCCGGGGAAGAGAGAGCGAAATCACCCTCTCCCGCAGGCCCTCCTCGAACGTCCCGCATGCCTTCAACGATCCGGCCCGCGGCCGGGGTTCCCCGTGCGGCCGGCCTCCGGCGGGACGGGCCCGCGCGGGCTATTCGAGGATCGTGACCGGGTCACCGACGCGCAGCGTTCCGCGGGACTCGGGCACCAGATTCTGCCCGAAGACCAGCTTGCCGGCGAAACGGCGGTGGCGCGCGAGCGTGCGCAGGGGTTCCTTGCCGCGCCGGGCGGTGTCCTGGTCGGTCGTGGTCACGACGCATCTCCCGCACATCTTGGCGACGCGGAAGGTGACGTCCCCGATGGCGATCCGGGACCAGTCGTCCTCGGCCCAGGCCTCGGTGCCCGAGACGACGGCGTTCGGCCGGAAGCGGGTCATCGGGAGGGGGCCCTCGTCGTGGTGGTCGCCAAGCGCGATCAGCGAGTTGAGGGCGTCGAGCGAGCCCAGGGTGGTGACGAGGAGCGGATAGCCGTCGGCGAAGCTGACCGTCTCGCCCGGCAGCGCGAACAGCGGGTCCACCGGGCGGCGGACGGCGGGGTCGTCCATGTGGGCCAGGCGCACGTCGGCACCGAGATGAGCGCTGCACCACGCGTGGGCGGCGGCATCGGCGAGCACCGCCTCCACCTTGTCGCCGAAGATCTCCACGGTCGTCGTCCCGGCGGGCTCGGGCACGGGAACGGTCACCGGACCGCTGCCCTCGGCGGACAGACGAAGACCGCCGTCCGAGAGGATCTCAGCGGCGGCCAGCGCCATACGCGGCTGCTCGCGCTGCGTGACGACCTTTCCCCCGTCGTCGATCAGGACCCAGCGTCGGTCTCCGGCCAGCCCCCAGGGCTCCACCACGGCCTCCCGGGGCGACTGGGCCCGGAACGCCTTGACCGGATGGACGTGAATCGAGTGCAGTACCGCGTTCCCCATGACCGCCATGGTGCCAGGAGGCACCGACAATCCGGTGCGAAGGGGTCAGTACCCGCGGTACTGCTGACCGTTGTAGGGGTCCTGGTACGGGGCCGGCGCGGGGCGGGGAGCGGCGGGCCGCATCGCCTCGTAGCCGGTGTTGCCCGACATGGGGCGCGGTTGCTGCTGCTGCGGGCCGGGGTAGCCGCGCTGGGCGCCGGCCTGCTGCGGGATGTACGGAGCGGGGGCCTGGTGCAGCGGAGCGGGCTGCTGGGCCTGCTGGTAGCCGTACGAGGAGGCCTGGTGCGAGGGGCCGGCCGGCAGTGCGGGGAGAGCGGACGGCAGTGCGGGGAGGTGGCTGCCCGAGTCGTACGCGGAGGGAACGCGGATCGGGGCGATCTGAGGGGTTCCCCGCTCGGCGACGAGGGAGTCGTAGATCGGGGTGTCCTGGAAGGCGGAGTAGTAACCGCCGCCATAGGTGGAGCGGGGGGAGGTCATGGCACATAAGTTAAGCCCACGATGTGCTGGTTGGGGAGACCGATAAGAGGGTTGTTTTCCGAGTCCGCGGTGACGCGGGATCCCCAATGCGAGCGAACTCGGCAAAAAAGGACGCCAAAGCGGGTTCAGATCGTGTAAAGGGCGAGTTCCTTGCGGGTTACCGGCGGTTGGCCGGGGATCTTCCGGTCCGAGTCAGGAGAGTTCGACGGGCCGGGGGATTAGGTTGGGCGGGAACGGAGCCGGCGGGCCGCGCGGGGCTCGGACCCGGTGCGGAGAAACGCGATGGGGGCGCACATGACCATGTCCAAGGGATCCAATGTTCCTGTCCCGACGAGCACGCTGCGGGTGGAGCTGGGCTGGCGACCGGGCCCCGGGGTGCCCGACGCGGACGCCTCCGCACTGCTGCTGGTGAACGGCAAGGTCCGTTCGGACGCTGACTTCGTCTTCTACAACCAGCCGGCGCACACCTCGGGCGCCGTACGCCACGAGGGGAAGCGGACCGCGGGCGGCCAGGTCACCGACGCCCTGCTCGTCGACCTGCCACGCGTGGAGCCCGTGATCGAGAAGGTGGTCCTGGCCGCCTCCGCGGACGGCGGCTCCTTCGGACGCGTCCCCGGCCTGTACATCCGGGTGCTCGACGCCCGCGACGGCACGGAGATCGCCCGTTTCGACAGCGCCGACGCGACGGTGGAGACCGCCTTCGTGCTCGGTGAGTTCTACCGGCGCCAGGGGGCCTGGAAGTTCCGCGCGGTCGGACAGGGCTACGGCAGCGGCCTCGAAGGACTGGCCACCGACTACGGCATCACCGTGGACGAGCCGCAGCACGCGGCCCCGGCGCCCGCCCCGCCCTCGCCCGCCACCCGCGTGCAGGGACCGCCGCCGCCCGTGGCCCCGCCGGTCACCACGGCGCCACCGGTCGCCCCGCCCGTGACCATGCCCCCGCCGCAGGCACCCCCCGCGAACCCGTGGCAGCCCGCGGCCCCTCCGGCGCCGGTCCGCCTGTCCAAGGTGACGCTCACCAAGGAGGCACCCTCCGTCTCGCTCAGCAAGCAGGGCGGCACCTCGGGTGCCCTGCGCGTGAACCTGAACTGGCAGGTGCGCAAGCAGTTCTCGGGATGGGGCAGCAAACGCGGCCGGGCCGTCGCCATGCACGCCGACCTCGACCTCGACCTCTGCGCCCTGTACGAACTGAGCGACGGGCGCAAGGGAGTCGTGCAGGCCCTGGGCAACGCCTTCGGCGCACTGCACCAGCCGCCGTACATCCACCTCGACGGCGACGACCGCACCGGAGCCGTGGACACCGGCGAGAACCTCACCATCAACCTCGACCACAAGCAGGACTTCCGCCGCATCCTCATCTTCGTGACCATCTACGAGGGCGCCCGCTCCTTCGCCGACCTGCACGCCACGGTGACCCTCCAGCCGCTGAACGGCGCCCCGATCGACTTCTCGCTCGACGAGTGCACGGTCCCCTCCACCGTCTGCGCGCTCGCCCTCATCTCCAGCAACGGCGCCGACCTCGTCGTCCAGCGCGAGGCCCGGTACCTGGTCCCCGAGCGCGGTGTCAGCCCCCAGCGCACCATCGACCACGTCTACGGCTGGGGCATGAACTGGACACCCGGCAGGAAGTGACCACCCGCGGCGCCGTCCGGAAACCCGTCAGCTCTCGTCGAGGGCGGTGTCGGGCCGCGCGTACGTGCGGCCCTTCCAGGCGGCCCCGCGTCCCCTGTAGTGCTGCACCGCGGAGTCGACCGTCATCAGGAGATAGAGGAACGCCGTCACCGGCAGCAGCGGGGCGAGCCAGGGGGGCTGCCGGTAGTAGCGGAGCATCGGCAGATACGTCGCCACCATCAGCGCCCAGGCGAGCCCTCCGGCCGCCGCCGCCCAGGCGGTCCCCGTGGCGAGCCCCGTCGCCAGCGCGACCGGCGGCACGAGATACACCAGGGCGAGCCCGGCGACCGTCCCGGCGAGCAGCGTCGGACTGTGCCGCAGCTGTGCGTACGCGCTGCGCGAGACCATGCGCCACAGATCGTGCAGCCGCGGGTACGGGCGCACGCTGTCCACCCGGTCGGCGAGCCCGAGCCAGATCCGGCCGCCGCCGCGCTTGACCGCCTTGGCGAGTGCCACGTCGTCGATGACGGCGTGCCGGATCGCGTCCGGGATCCGCGCCCGCTCGGCGGCATCCGCGCGCAGCAGCACGCAGCCGCCCGCCGCGGCCGCCGTCCGCGACCCGTCCACCGCGATCCGGCGGAACGGATAGAGCTGAGCGAAGAAGTAGACGAACGCCGGCACCACGAGGCGTTCCCACACGCTCTCCACGCGCAGCCGCGCCATGAGGGAGACCAGGTCGAAGCCGCCCGTACGGGCCGCCGCCACCAACTCCCGCAGGCTTCCCGGCTCGTGCGCGATGTCCGCGTCCGTCAGCAGGAGGTATTCGGGTCCCCGCGCGCGGGCCAGACCGATGCCGTGCCGCACGGCCCACAGCTTGCCCGTCCAGCCCGCCGGAGGTTCGCCCGGCGAGCCGACGGTGAGCGGCAGGCCGCCGTGCCGCCGCGCCAGGTCGAGAGCCAGCTCTCCGGTGCCGTCCGAACTGCCGTCGTCGACGAGGAACACCTCGGCCCGGCCCGGATAGTCCTGGGCGAGGAGCGACGGCAGGCTCTCGGGCAGCACCGCGGCCTCGTCCCGGGCCGGCACCACGACACAGACGAAGGGCCACTCGGCCGGCTCCACGCGCGCGGGCAGCCGCACGTCCGTACGCCAGAAGAAGCCCTGGCCGAGCAGCAGCCACAGCCACGCGACAAGTGATCCGACGGCGATCCACACGAGGGCGCTCACCCGCCGCAGTCTGCCCCACCGCGGAAGGCGTCCGGGGCCGATCGTCTATGGTGACCGGGTGAAGATCGCGCTCATGGACTCCGGAATCGGACTGCTCGCTGCTGCCGCGGCGGTGCGTCGACTACGGCCCGACGCCGATCTCGTCCTCTCCTCGGACCCCGGCAGCATGCCGTGGGGACCGCGCACCCCGGAGGACGTCACCGCCCGCGCCCTGGCCGTCGCCGAGGCCGCCGCACTGCACCGGCCCGACGCCCTGATCGTCGCCTGCAACACCGCCTCCGTCCGCGCCCTGCCCGCGCTGCGCGCCCGGCTGGAGCCGGACGTGCCCGTCATCGGCACCGTCCCGGCGATCAAGCCCGCCGCCGCGGGCGGCGGACCCGTCGCGATCTGGGCCACGCCCGCCACCACCGGCAGCCCCTACCAGCGCGGACTCATCGCGGAGTTCGCCGGGGACGTCGAGGTCACCGAGGTCGCCTGCCCCGGACTCGCGGACGCGGTGGAGCACGCCGACGAGGCCGCCATCGACGCAGCGATCACCGCCGCGGCGGCGCGTACCCCGAGGGACGTGCGAGCCGTCGTCCTCGGCTGCACGCACTACGAGCTGGTCGCCGAACGCATCCGCGCGGCCTTGCAGCGCCCCGACCTCCCGCCCCTCGTCCTGCACGGTTCGGCCGGCGCGGTGGCCGCGCAGGCGCTGCGCCGGATCGGCGCGCGGCCCGACCCCGCGGCGGCCGCCCGCTCGACGGTCACGGTGCTGCTCTCCGGGCAGCAGGGCGCGCTGCCCGCGACCGCCCTCACCTATGAGGAAGGCCGCATTCTCGCGGCGGTCAGCCCGGCACACTGAGTGACGGCCGCGGCGCGGACACGCTGCGCACAGCTATGCCGAGTACTTGATAGCCACACACCGCGGACACCGGTGGTACCCGGGTGCACACCCCCGGTACCGGCACGCGCTGTCACCATGACGAAGCCGTCGCCGGGTGGATCGCCCACCCGGGGGAGTAACGCTCCGCGACCCGGTGCCCGCTCAGCGGAACCTGAGTAGTCTCATACGTATGAGGGACCACCCCCACGGCAAAACCATCCCGCTGCCGGAGCTCTGGACCGGCCGCGCGAGGAACCGCGTCCAGTTGCTGCCCGCCCTCGGCGGCGTGGCCTGTCTGGCTCTCGGGATCGAGCTGGCGGTCGACTCCGGCTGGACCTCGGGCACCGCCCCGCTGATCATGTCCGTGGTCGGGTGCATCGCGGCCGGACTGCTCATCCTCTTCGGCACGCTCGCGTTCGTGCATGTCGCCGTGAAGGTGGACAAGGACTGCCTGGAAGTCCGGTGCGGCCACATAGGGCTCCCGCGTCGCCGCATCCCCCTGTCGACCGTCGTCGGCGCCGACTTCGCCCCCCAGGTCACCCCGCGCCAGTGGGGCGGCTGGGGCTACCGATGGCGGCCCGAACAGGGCACCGCCGTCATCGTCCGCCGCGGCGAGGGCGTCGTGCTGCGCCTGGGCGACGGCCACACCTTCACCATCACCGTGGACAACGCCGAAGCGGCGGTACGGATCATCCGCGACCACCTGAGGCCCAGCGCGTCCGGCGCCGTGCGCTGACGCCCCACGCGGGTGCTCAGGGTCCCGGCCCGCCCGCCGGACGCGGGATCGCGCCGGCGGAGTCGTCCCGTTCCTCGGCACTGAGCGGCCGGGCCGTCGCGAGGCCGGCGAGCAGTCCGGCCCCGGCGGTGACCGTCATGAAACTGAGCGCGTTGCCGATCGACGCGATCACCGCCAGTGCCGTGAGTGCCGCGCCCGCCGTCAGCGCGATCGGCGTGGAGCGCGGGCTGCGCAGGAGCGCGTAGAGCATCCAGCAGAACGCCGCCGCGAGCAGGGCGACGCCGATCAGCCCCTGCTCCGCCGCCTGCTGGAGGGGAGCGGAGTGGGCCTTGCCGTCCGGCAGCAGCGACCGGGCGACCGTGGGACTGAGGTCGCCGTACCGCCCGGGCCCGACCCCCAGCACGGGATCGGCCCGCACCATCCGCAGCGCGTCGTGCCAGAGCAGCATCCGGTGCCCGGTGAGCCGTCCCTGCAGGGCGGCCGTCAGACCGTCGGGCAGCGCGTCCTCGCCGATCGCCCAGGCCGCCCCGGTCACCGCCGCCGCGGCCGCCGCGCAGCCCGCGAGGCCGACGGCACGGTGGCGCACCCGTCCGGCGCCGAGCGAGCACAGCAGCACCCCGGTACAGGTGACGAGACCGGTGATCGAACCGAGCGGTGCCGCCGTCACCGCGATCACCGCGGCCAGCAGGCCCAGCGCGAGCCGCAGGGCGGGCGGACGGGCCGCCCAGGCGGCGCAGCACGCGGCACCGCAGGAGAGGGTCAGCAGCGCTGCCGTCGCCCCGCTGTGACCGAGGTGCAGGCTGATCTGCGGGCCGGGTGTGGCGATGGCGAGGCCGAGACCGGTCAGCGCTCCCGCGCAGGGCGCCGCGACCGGCAGAAGCACGCCGAGGATCCGTCCCGAGGCGTAGCCCGCGGTCACGGCGAGCACCGCGAGCAGCACACCCTCGGGCCGGCCGTCGTGCGCGGCCGCCGTGACGAGCGACCAGGCGGCGCAGGCCGCGAGCACGGCCATGCCCGCCGCGTCGGATCCGCTGCGTCTCTCACCCGTGGCCGAGGCGTCCGTTGCGGACGCCGTCCCCGTGGAACCCACCCCGTCGCCCCCCGGCGTCGTCGGACCTCGGGCGCCGTCACCGCAACAGGCCGCACGTCAGAGGCTCGGGCACACCGTAACGGGTGATGTGCCGCTTTGGGGAGAAGTTGTGCAGGAACGTTGCTGCGCGCGACGGCGCCACCTCCGCGGAGCACTGCTCCACCCCTTCCGGGCCGGGCGGACCGAGCTGTCGGCCCCCAGGTCAGCCGCCGTACACTCCCGGAGTGACCGCCACCGCAACCACCGTAGACGAGCCGGAACAGCTCGAACCCCAGCCCGCGCCCGCCTCACGCGGGGCCGCTCTGGTCCGCCGTCTCGTCCCGGCCGCCGCAGCGGCGCTTTCCGGAGTCCTGCTGTACGTCAGCTTCCCGCCCCGGACGCTGTGGTGGCTGGCCCTGCCCGCCTTCGCGGTCTTCGCCTGGACCCTGCGCGGTCGCTCCTGGAAGGCCGCTCTCGGCCTCGGCTACCTGTTCGGCCTCGGATTCCTGCTGCCCCTGCTCGTGTGGACGGGAGTCGAGGTGGGCCCCGGCCCGTGGATCGCGCTCGTCGTGGTGGAAGCGGTCTACGTCGCACTCGTCGGCGCCGGGATCACTCTTGTCTCCCGGCTCCCCGGGTGGCCGGTATGGGCGGCCGCCGTCTGGATCGCCGGGGAGGCGGCCCGCGCGCGTGCCCCCTTCGGCGGGTTCCCCTGGGGGAAGATCGCGTTCGGCCAGGCCGACGGCGTCTTCCTGCCCCTCGCCGCGCTCGGCGGCACCCCGGTGGTCGGCTTCGCCGTCGTGCTCTGCGGATTCGGGCTCTACGAGCTGATCCGGCTCGGCGTCGAGGCCCGCGGCACCCGCGTCCTGCGCCGGGGCGCGGCGGCCGCGGCACTGCTCAGCGTCGCCGTCCCCGTCGTCGGAGCACTGGCCGCACGCACCCTGGTCAGCGACAAGGCCGAGGACGGCACGGCGACCGTCGCGCTCATCCAGGGCAACGTCCCGCGCGCGGGACTCGACTTCAACTCCCAGCGCCGGGCCGTCCTCGACTATCACGTCAAGGAGACCGAGCGGCTGGCCGCCGAGGTCAGGGCCGGCAAGGTCGCCCGGCCCCAACTGGTCCTGTGGCCCGAGAACTCCTCCGACATCGACCCCTTCGCCAACGCCGACGCCCGCGCCGTGATCGACGAGGCGGCCCGCGCGATCGGCGCCCCCATCTCGGTCGGCGGAGTCGTCGAACGCGGCGGCAGGCTCTACAACGAGCAGATCCTCTGGGACCCGGCCAAGGGCCCGGTGGACACGTACGACAAGCGGCAGATCCAGCCCTTCGGCGAGTACCTGCCGATGCGCTCGCTGCTCGGCGCCATCAACAAGAACTGGACGACCATGGTCCGCCAGGACTTCAGCCGGGGCACCGAGGCGGGCGTCTTCACCATGAACGGCACCCGGGTCGGCCTCGTCACCTGCTACGAGGCGGCCTTCGACTGGGCCGTGCGCAGCACCGTGACCGACGGCGCCCAGATCATCTCCGTGCCCAGCAACAACGCCACCTTCGACCGCAGCGAGATGACCTACCAGCAGCTCGCCATGTCCCGGATCCGTGCCGTCGAGCACAGCCGTACCGTCACCGTTCCCGTGACCAGCGGTGTCAGCGCCGTGATCATGCCGGACGGACGGATCACCCAGAAGACCGGCATGTTCGTCGCCGACTCACTGGTCCAGAAGGTGCCGCTGCGCTCCTCCCAGACCCCGGCCACGAAGCTCGGGATCCTCCCGGAGATGTTCCTCGTACTGGTCGCCGCCTGCGGTCTCGGCCGGGCCGCCACGACGGCGGTGCGCGCCCGGCGGAACACCGCCGCGCAGGCCTGAACCGGGTCGGCTCCGGGGGAGCCCGGGCGCGCGGTTAGGGTCGGGACCATGGCTACCCCCGACTTCATCCTCGCGATCCGGGCCTCCGCCGGCCACCAGCTCCTCTGGCTCCCCGGAGTGAGCGCCGTCGTCTTCGACGACGAGGGCAGAGTGCTCCTCGGGCAGCGCTCCGACAACGGCCGGTGGGCGCTCATCTCCGGAATGCCGGAGCCGGGCGAGCAGCCCGCCGCGTGCGCCGTGCGCGAGGTGTACGAGGAGACCGCCGTGCGCATCGAGGTCGAGCGCGTCGTCGTGGTCCAGGCGGGCGAGCAGGTCACCTTCGACAACGGCGACGTCTGCCAGTTCATGGACACCACCTTCCGCTGCCGCGCCGTCGGCGGTGAGGCCCGCGTCAACGACGACGAGTCGCTCCAGGTCGGCTGGTTCGCCGTCGACGCCCTGCCGGAGCTGAGCGAGCACGCCCTCTTCCGGATCAAGCAGGCCCTGGTCGACGAGCCGACCTGGTTCGAGCCCACGACCTGACGCCCGCGGCGGGCACCGTCGCGCCGGTCGGACCACCGGCGCGGCCGACCCCGTGCGCGACCTCTCAGCGGGCCACCCGGAAGCCGGTGTTGCCGGTCGAGCTGTCCGGGGTGTTGGAACTGCGCGCGCCGACCCGGTAGCGGTTGCAGTACGAGACATGGCACAGGTGGGAACCTCCGCGCATGACCCGTGCCGTGCCGGCCGGCGGCCCCACGGGGGACGAACGGGGGCCGGTGCGGTGGAAGTCGGGGCTGAACCAGTCGGCGCACCACTCCCAGACGTTGCCGACCGTGTTGTAGAGGCCGAAGCCGTTGGGCCGGTGCGAGCGGACCGGAGTGGTGCCGTTGCGGTTGCCCGGGCCGGCCCGCGGGAAGTCGCCCTGCCAGATGGTGAGCATCTCCCGCCCGCGCGGGGCCAGTTCGTCGCCCCAGGGAAAGCGTCTTCGCTCCAGGCCGCCGCGCGCCGCGTACTCCCACTCCGCCTCCGTCGGCAGCCGGGTTCCCGACCAGGCGCAGTAGGCCGTCGCGTCGTTCCAGGAGACGTGCACGACCGGGTGCTGCTGCACGTCGAGGAAGCGTGAACCGGGTCCCCGGGGCGCCCGCCAGCTCGCTCCGGGCACCGCCCGCCACCACGGAGTGCCGGGGACCGGTGGGGACGAGGCCTGCAACTCCGCGCTCAGGAAGCCCGCGAAGACGTACGAGAACCCGAAGCGTTCCGCCTCGGTGACATGGCCGGTGGCGTTGACGAAGGACGCGAACTCGGCGTTGCTGACCGTCGCGGGGGCGATGGAGAAGGCGCCGACCGTCACCTCGCGGACCGGCCCCTCGCCGTCGGCGGGCACGGCGTCGGGATCGTCGCTGCCCATCAGGAACGTTCCGCCGGGCAGGGCAGTGAGGCCCTTGCGGGCCCTTCGGGCGGCCGGGCCGTCGGCCACCGGCCGAGGCTCCGGGGGCAGCAGATCGAGGGTTCCCCGGGCCGGGGCACAGCAGGACGGGCGAGGAGCGCTGTTCATGGAGTCTCCCGGGGCGGACGCGGACGGCGATGGATGGTCACCGGTGGCGGAGTCGCGGGCCGGTGTGGTGGTGCGGCGGGCGTCCGCCGCACCACCACACCGGCAGGTCAGGCCGCCCGGTCGGCGGCGAGCTGGGCGGCCAGGGCCGGGATGCCCAGGCGCCGTTCGTCGGCGGGCGTGGCCCCGTACAGCAGGTTGGTGAGCTGGTACGGGTCGTTCACCAGGTCGTAGTACTCGCGGAAGAGCACCTCGCCGGTGCCCACCTCCTGCCCGGAGCCGTCGGTGTGCAGCGCGTAGTACTCGGTGTACTGCTCGGTGGCGCTCTTGTAGGAGGACCAGGTGTGCGGGTTGCCGCCGGGGTTGCGGTGCCACCACTCGATGAGCAGGTGGTCGCGGCTCGCCGTACCGAGCAGCGACCGGCCGTCGTGCAGCGGGCTCGGCGCGATGCCGGCCGCGTCCAGGATGGTCGGCGCGACGTCGATGTTCGCCGCCAGCCGGTCGTCGGTGGTGCCCGCGCCGAGCCCGCCCGCCGGCCACGACACGTAGAACGGCACCTCCACCGCGGGCCGGTAGGGCACCGACTTGGCACCCCAGCCGTGGTCGCTCCAGCTGTAGCCGTTGTCGCCGAGGTAGAACACCAGGGTGTTCTGGAGGTGTCCGAGGTCGGCGAGCTTGTCGTGCAGCGCCTGGACCGCGTCGTCGACGGAGAGCAGGGTGCGCAGTTGGTTGCGGCGTACGGTCTGGCCGTCGGCGAGTGTGCGGTCGGCGTTCTGGACGTAGTCCGGCTTGTCGCTCCGGTCCGCCTCCGGCACCGAGGGCCGGCCGTTCCAGGCGGGCACCGGGGTGTTCGCGTACTTCGGCTCCGGGGTGTTCGGCCCGTGCGGGGCCTTCGGTGCCACGAAGGCGAACCACGGGCGGTGGTCGGTGGCGGCCTTGTCCAGGAACTGGAGCGCGCGGTCCCGGATCACGCCGGTGGTGTAGCCGGGCAGGGTGCGGACCGTTCCGTTGTCGTTGTACGTGCCGTCGTTGTACGTGACCGGCGCCGACAGCAGCCACTCGTCGAAGTGCGGCGGGTTGTCCTTGTTGCTCCAGGCGTTCAGGTACTTCCCGAAGAGCCCGGTCCGGTATCCGGCCTGCTGGAGGTGGCGCTGGACGGTGGTCGACTGGTCCAGGTTGTACGGGCTGCTGTTGTCCCGGACGCCGTGGTGACGCGCGTGCCGACCGCTGAAGATCGACGAGCGCGAGGGCGCGCAGAGCGGGGTGGCGACGTGTCCCCGGGTGAACTCGACACCGCCGTCCACCAGCCAGCTCAGCGTCTTGGGCGTGGCCCATTCGGTGTGCAGCGGCTGGTCGTCGGTGAGGATCACCAGGATGTTGGGGCGGCTCGCCGCCGCGGCCGTGGCGGCCTCGGCGCGGGGAGCGAGCGTGGGGACGGTGGCGGCTGCCGCGACGGCGGTGGCGCCGGCGAGGAAGCCCCGCCGTCCGAGGTCGGGCTGGTCGCTCCGGCTCATGGTGGAAACCCTTCTGAAGGTGCGCTCGCGAGAGCGCACACGGAGTACGACAGAGGAGGGAGGAACGGGCGGTGCCGCCGGGGCGCGTCCGCACCAGGGCCTGCCGGAGTGAACCTAGGAGCGGGTGAGCGGCGTGAGCAATGCCGATCCGAGCGCCGTCACAGGCATTTCATGTGCGCGCAGTAATCCACCGGACGCGCAGGGAGACGAACGGGGTACGTCGCGGAGGGCCGCACCGGAACGGCGGACGAAGGCGTCCGCGACGGAAGCGCCGGGTCCGCCGGGCGACCACGCGGTGCCCGGCCGGTCGAGGTGAGGCGCGGGGGCGGACGGCCCGGTCGTCGCCCTTCGCCGAGCGAATCGCCCCTGTCGCGGATCCGCCGCGTTCAGTCGCGCAGCGACGCCAGCGCGGTGGCCACCCGTGCGCGGGCCTCCGGCGGTGTCGAGGCGTGCGGGGAGAACCGGAGCGAGTCGGCGCGCACCGTCGGCGTGACGCCCTGCGCGTGCAGCGCCTTCGCGACGACGGAGGGATCGTGGCCCGGCATCGTGAAGGCGAGGACGCCCGCACGCCGTGCCGGGTCGGCGGGGGAGAGGAGGTGACCGCCGTGCGCCTCGACGACCTCGGTCAACTCGGCGACCCGCAGGGCGATCGCGGCCTCGATCGCCGCGACCGTGTACCGCTCGACGAGGCCGAGAGCGGTCGCGAAGGCGGCGGCCGTCACCGGGCTGAGGTTGGTGATCGACCACCGTCGCGCGTCCGGGGCGGGCCCGTGCTCCGTCCCGTCGAAGACACCGACGTCCTCGACTCCCGTCCAGCCGGTGAGGACCGGCTCCAGGGACTCCAGCGCGCGATCGGACAGCGTGGCGAAGCCGGTGGACCATCCGGCGCGCAGCCACTTCTGGCCGCCCGCGACCACGACATCGGCCGCGTCCCACGCCATGCGCGCCACCCCGAACGCCTGGATGGCGTCCACGACCAGCAGTCGGTCCGGTCCGATCGCCTCGCGCAGCGCCGCGAGATCGGCGCGGAAGCCCGTACGGAAGTCGACGGCGCTGACGGACAGGGCGACGACGTCGTCGGTCAACGCGGCGCGAACCAGGTCGGGGGTGACGCCGGAGCCGGGCGCGGGATCGAGCCAGCGCGGCGTCGCCCGGCCCAGGTCGGCGCTGCGCCGCCACGGATAGTGGTTGGCGGGGAAGTCCGTGCGCGGCGCGAGGACCACGCCCTCGCGGATCCCGAGAGCGGCGTGGAACAGCCCGGTGGACGCGTTCGGGAGGAGCACCGTGTGCCGGCTGTCGGCCCCGGCGAGTCGGGCGGCCGTGTCCCGCGCGATCTCTTCGGCGCGCATCAGACCGTCCACGGTGGTGTGGTCGGCGCGGGCGGACTCCTCCATCGCCCCGGCGGTCGCGGCCACGACGTCGCGCGAGGGCGGCCCGAACCGTGCGAAGTCGAGATACCCGGCAGGCGTGTCGAAGTGGTCCGCGTACGACGTGAGCACGGGCTCGTCCTTCCGGGAGGGTGCGGGTCGGGCGACGGCAGGTGCGTCCGGGCGGGGTGCCGAGCGGCCGGCGAGCATCGTCCGGCTCACGGGCTCCGCATGTGCCGTTCCGCCTGCTCGAACGGTACGCGGCGCATCCCGCGCGGACTTGCCCGGGGTGAACCGTGTCCTCTTCCTGGGCGTCGTGCCGGGCATCTCCCGTGCGTCGCGCGCACGGGACGGTCGGAGACCCTCCCCAAGGGGTCTCCGACCGTCCCGGCCGTCAAGGCGTGCGGCCGCTCAGTGAGCCGCGGACTCCTCGGGGCGGGCGTGACGCGGCAGGAGGAACGCGAGCAGGAAGGTCAGGGCGAGCATGCCGTCGACGATCCAGAGCAGCGTCTGCATGACCGAGCCGAAGCCGCTGCGGAAGGCCGACGACGCCGTGGCCTCGATGGCTGCGGGCACGCGGGCGGCAGCCTCGGGTGAGGTCGCCGCGGACCGGGTCTCCTTCGTCAGGAGTGCGCAGGACGCCGGGGTCGCGGCCGGGTCCTTGGCGGTGGCGCGATCCGCGGCGCACCGGCGCAGGTCGGCCACGATGCGGTCCTGTGCGGCGGGGGCGACGTGAGCCGCGGTCAGCCGGCCGCGCAGGTCGTCCGAGCGGTGGTCGACCGCGGTGGCGATCCCGCCGCCCAGCAGACCGAAGAACACGGTGCCGAGGATGGCGACACCGAAGGCGCCGCCGAGCTGCTGCACCGCGGTCATCGTTCCGGACGCCGAACCCGTCTCGTGCTGCTCGACGCTGGCGAGGACGATGTCGAAGAACGGCGCCATGAGCAGGCCCATCCCGATGCCGGTGACGAGCAGCGACGGCAGCAGCTGCCAGGGGCCGACGCCGGATCCCACCTGGTCGAGGGTCAGCCAGACACCGAACACGCCGAGCGCCATGACGAGCGCGCCCGCCTGCAGCACGGCCCGTCCGAACCGCACGACACCCTGGGCGAGTCCGAAGCCGACGATCATGCCTCCCGACCAGGGCACCATCACCAGGCCGGCCTTGAGCGGTGAGTAGCCGAGGCCGATCTGGGTGTACAGGTTGAACACCAGCATGAAGCCCTGCATGGTCGAGAAGAAGACGAGCCCGAGGATCATGCCGCCGCTGAAGCCGCGCTTGCGGAAGAGGCTGGGGACGACGAGCGGGTCCCGGCCGGTCCTGCCGCGGTGCGACTCGTACCGGGCGAAGACGACGAAGGCGACGACGGAGGCTGCCATCATCGCGAACGTCCACAGGGGCCAGTCGTACTCACGGCCCTGGACCAGCGGGAAGATGATGAGCAGCGCGGCCAGCGAGACGAGGAGCATGCCGGGGATGTCGAGGCGCGGCTTGGTCTCGGAGCGGCCCTTCGGCAGGTAGCGCAGGGCGCCGGCGATCGCGGCGGCACCCAGCGGAAGGTTGATCAGGAAGATCATGCGCCAGCCGGTGCCGAAGTAGTCGGCGTCGACCAGCCAGCCCGCCAGGATCGGCCCGCACACCGCGGACAGCCCCATGACCGGACCGAACATGCCGAAGGCCTTCTGCGACTCCTTCGGCGGGAACATCTCCTTGATCATGCCGAGGCCCTGCGGCAGCATCACCGCGCCGAACAGGCCCTGCACGATGCGCGCGCCGATCAGCATCTGGGGCGACACGGAGATCGCGCAGAGCAGCGAACCCAGGGTGAACCCGGCGGCTCCCACCAGGAACATCCGGCGGCGCCCGTGGATGTCGCCGAGCCGTCCGCCGGTGACCAGCCCGACGGCCATCGACAGGGTGTACGCGGCGGCCAGCCACTGCAGCGTGGAGGCGCCGCCTCCGAGGTCGGCCCGCATGGACGGGCCGGCGATGTTCGTGACGACGGCGTCGAGGAGGTCCATCACCTCGGCCGCGAGAATCACGAAGAGCGCAGCCCAGCGCCACCGATAGGGCGCTGGTGAGTCGATGGGCGTCTCGGTGGACGCGACACCGGTGGTGGACATCGGAACTCCTCGAAAAGGGACCGCGCGGTGACGATCGGCGAGCGCGGCGGGGTGGATGGAATGCGACGGCCCGGCTCCCTGGTGGGCGCGGGGGAGAGGCGACCAGACACCGGAGAACACTGTTCACTTTAACAGAACAGCGCTCACCGAGAGAACGGCGTTCATTAAGATATAGCGCAACCGGGAAGCCGAGACAAGATATATCGCGTATCTCCGGATGAACGCTGCTCACCCGGAGAGAACACCGCTCTCCCGGCGCCTAGACTGTCCTCATGACCGACGCGGCCGCCGGCACCCCCGCACAGCCCCCGCCGTCCCCCTGGGAGCGCGAGCGCCCGGCCCGTGCCCGCGTCGCCCCCACGCGCACACCGTTGTCACGCGAGCGCGTCGTCGAAGCCGCCTTCACCGTGCTGGACCGCCAGGGACTCGACGGCCTGTCGATGCGTCAGGTGGCCGCCGAGCTGGGGGTCACGGTCTCCGCCCTCTACGCCCACGTCAGTTCCAAGGACGATCTCCTGGAGCTCATGTACACCCGGCTCTTCGACGGCTTCGAGCCGCCCGAGGCAGACCCGGAGCGCTGGCAGGAGGAGGTACGGGAGTACGCCCGCGCGGGCCGCCGACGCCTGCTGTCGCACCGGGACATGGCGAGGATCTCCATGGCCCACGTCCCCTTCACCGCCGAACTGCTGCCGCACGTCGAGGCGTTGCTCGCCGTGTTCCGTACCGCGGGGCTCCCCGACCGCATCGCGGCGGAGGCCGGTGACCTCATCTCGACGTACATCGACGGGTTCGTGCTGGAGGAGGGCATGTGGCGGGACCGGGCCGCGCAGCAGAGCGCCGGCACCTCCTCGCCGGCCCGGCCCGACTGGCGTGAGATGGCCGACGAGATGCAGAACTACTTCGCGTCCCTGCCCGTCGCCGACTTCCCCCATCTGCGCGCTCTGGCCGGGGTCATGGTGACGGACTCCTCCGACGAGCGCTTCGACATCGGCCTGGAGATCATCCTGCGCGGCCTGGCGAGCTATCTGCCGGACCCGGCGGCCTGAGCGAACAGGATGGGGAACGCGGTCAGTTGTTCCAGCTCTCGTCGTACGGATCGCGCGGCGCCGGGACCGGTCGTGCGGTGCCGACGTCGAAGAACGGGATGACACCGCCGTTCACCGGGTCCTTCGTGCGCCTGCTGCTGTAGGTGCCGGTCACCTCGAGCCAGCTGTCGGGCTGGAGCACGGGCGGGATCCGCCCGGACAGCCCGATCTTGACCGGCTGGGCGTCGGCGGCACAGCAGTTGAGGGCCATGCGGACGAGATACGGGGTGCCGGCGTGGTCGAGCGCGACGAAACCGGTGATCCTGATCCGCCGGTCGCCGAGCGTGTGCCCGTGCCCGTACGCCGCCCGGCCCGCGTAGTCGACCAGGCCGAGCGGGACCGGGTCGCCCGCGGGCAGCGCGGGGTATCCGAAGGGCGCCTGCAGCGCCGTACCCGTACGCATCGCGCTGTACGAGCCGAGCGCGGGCGGGGCGACCAGGATGAGCGCCAGCAGGGGCAGGACCAGGAGCCAGGAGACGCGCGGCTCGCGATGCGGGTGAGCGTGACCGTCGCCGCCCGCGTTCCCGGACGCGGTCCGCCGCTCGCGCACCTCGTACCAGACCGTGGCGAGCGCCGTCGCGATCAGCACCACGCCTGCCGCGAGCAGCAACGGCCTCAACCCCGCCTTGACGTACCGGAGATAGAGATCCGTCGCGCCGGCGTGCAGCACCGCCGCGCCGACCAGGAACAGTACCGCCGCCTGTGCCTGCCGGTTCACAGCAGCACCGCCCCGACCAGGACGGACATGAGGATCGCGAGGGCGAAGGTGGTGGGCGCGAACCGGGTCGCGAAGCCGCGCCCGAAAGTACCCACCTGCATCGCGAACAGCTTCAGGTCGATCATCGGTCCGACCACGAGGAACGCCAGCTTGGCGGTGAACGAGAACTGGGTCAGGGAGGCCACCACGAAGGCGTCGGCCTCCGAGCAGATCGACAGGAGGACGGCCAGTATCGCGAGGGCGAGCACCGACATCACCGGGTTCCCGGCCGCGGCGTGCAGCCAGCTCGCCGGTACGACGGACTTGAGCGTCGCGGCGGCCATCGCGCCGAGCACGAGGAAGCCGCCCGCGTGCATCACGTCGTGCCGCACCGACCCCCAGAACGCGGCTCCTCTGCCGAGCCCTTCGTGCGCGGGCCGCTCCGGCGGCCGCAACCAGTCGGCCCGGCCGAGCCGTTGCCACAGCCAGCCCATGACGCAGGCCACCAGCAGACTCGCCACGAAGCGGGCGAGGACCATCTCCGGGTTGCGGGGGAAGGCGACGGCGGTGGCCGTCAGCACGATCGGGTTGATCGCCGGCGCGGACAACAGGAACGCGAGGGCCGCCGCCGGGGTGACCCCGCGCCGCACCAACGCGCCGGCCACCGGCACGGACGCGCACTCGCAGCCCGGCAGGACCGCCCCGGCCAGCCCGGCGACCGGCACCGCGAGCGCCGGGCGCTTCGGCAGGGCCCGGGCGAAGAACGAGGGCGGGACGAACACCGCGATGACCGCCGACAGCAGCACACCGAGGACGAGGAACGGGAGCGCCTGGACGACCACGGCGACGAACACCGTCATCCAGCTCTGCATGACCGGCGTGGACAGCGCCCGCCTGACCGGCCCCTGCGCCGCGACGACCAGCAGCAGGAGCATGGTCAGGGCCAGCGGGGAACTGACGTGCCAGCCCTGCCGAGGTGGCTGCTCCGCGTCGTCGTGCGAAGAGACCGGCGGCGGGGCCGGTCGAGTGATGGTCACGCGTGCACTACCTCCGGTCGGGAGGGACCCGCCGGCTGCTGTCGCCCCTCCACGGTGAATACGCCGGTTCGGCCCGAGCGTCTCACCGGGGTCGCCGACATGGCCCGCACCAGGGGAAATCTTGACCTTGTGGTGAGGCGCGAGACGGCGAACCCTCGTCCACCGCGCCACCGCGCCACCGCGCCACCGCGCCACCGCCCCACCGCCCCGCCTTCAGTCGCGTCCCGAACCTCGGTAGAGGTCCAGCTCGCCGTCCAACTCGACGGCCAGCACCGTCGCGTGGGCGTCCAGGTCGTCCGCGGCGGGAGCGTCGATCCAGGTCACGCCGGGGACCGCGTGCAGCCCGCCGGTCACGCGATGGCCGAGTTCGCTGCCCGTGCCGAGGACGGTCACCCGGCGCACGGCGTTCCGCAGGCCGCGGATCGACACCGACTCCCGGGGCGCGTCGAAACACACCAGGTACAGGGTGCGGCGGTCGGCGGAGAGCGTGCTCGGACCGTAGTGGTGCCCGGCGGGCAGCCCCGCGACCGTGCCGTACACGGCCTCGGCGTGCCGCGCGATCCACGCGCCGAGTCCCTCCAGACGCTCGGTCTGCTCCCGGGGGATCGTTCCGTCCTCGCGGGGGCCGACGGCGAGCAGCAGGTTGCCGCCCAGCCCGATCGTCTCCGTGAAGTACCGCACCAACTGGCCGACGGACTTGAAGTCGCGGTCGTCCGGCCGGTGACCCCAGGAGCCGTTGACGGTCAGGCACAGCTCCCACGGCCCCTCGGGCGCCCGGAGCGGGACCCCCTGCTCGGGAGTGGCGTAGTCGCCGTGACTGAGCATGCGGGCGTTGAGGACGGTGTCCGGGTTGCCCGCGAGGATCAGGTCGGCGAGTTCGCCCATCCGCCACTGCTCCTCGGTCCGCTCCCACTCGCCGTCGAACCACAGCAGGTCGGGCTGGAAACGGGCGACCAACTCGCCTACCTGGCCGTCCCGGTAGGCGAGATAGCGCTCCCAGGCCGCCGGGTCCTCGGCCCCGGGCTCGGCGTGCGAGTACCGGCTCGGCGGCACGTCGCCCTGCTGGACGTGCCGCAGGCTCGCATAGTCGGGGTGGTTCCAGTCGGAGTGCGAGTAGTAGAGGCCGACCTTGAGACCGCGGGCGCGCAGGGCGTCCGTGAAGCCGCCGATCAGGTCGCGTCCCGCCGGGGTGTCCCGTGCCACGTCCAGGTTGTGGTGGGCGGTGTCCCACAGGGCGACGCCGTCGTGGTGCCTGGCGGTGAGCACGGCGTAGCGAGCGCCGGCGCGGGCGAAAAGATCGGCCCAGGCCTCCGGGTCGTAGTGCGAAGCGGTGAAGCGGTCGAGCTGTTTCATGTATCGCTCGTGGGTGACCTCACCCGTGTGGAAGGACCAGGACTCGGCCACTCCGTCGACGGCGTAGATGCCGTAGTGGAGGAAGATGCCCAGCTTGGCGTCGGTGAACCAGGGTTGCATCGGCATGCGCACACGCTAGGCGCGGACCGTGGGCGGGCGCGTGGGCGCCCGTCACCATCACTGGTCCGTTTTCACCCGGTGTTCCGGGCGCTGCGAGATGTCTTTACGTCTCTGTCATGTCCCTGTAGCTTCCGCCCGCAAGCTCTTTCAGGAACTTGCCGGTTCTTCTTGCAGCGCAACTCCCCGCTCCCCGGCCTGTATTGGAGACGTCCATGAGACGCAGACACCGACACCGCCTGCTGCGACCGCTGGTGGCCCTCGCCGCGGTGACCGGGATCTTCGCGACCGCCACACCGAACGCGGACTCCGCCCCCCTGTCGGGGACATCCGCCGCCTCGGCCACGACGACGGTCTTCTACTACACGAAGACCAAGAACTGGCCCGCCACGTACCTGCACTACGCCCCCGACGGCGGCTCGTGGACGACCGTGCCGGGCGTCCGGATGGAGACGGCCTGCACGGACTGGGTGAAGGAGACCGTCGACCTCGGCTCGGCCGCCGGACTGCTGGCCACCTTCAACAACGGAAGCGGGACCTGGGACAACAACGGCGGCAACAACTACGCGCTGGGCACCGGGACCGTCACCGTCAAGGACGGCGTGATCGCCCACAGCGACCCGTGCGCCGACACCGGCACGGGCAGCGGCAACCAGGCCACCGTCTACTACTCGACCGCCACGTCCGGCTGGAGCACGGCCAACCTCCACTACGCGCCCACCGGCGGTTCCTGGACCACGGTGCCCGGGATCGGCATGGAGTCCGCCTGCACCGGCTGGTGGAAGAAGACCCTCGACCTCGGTTCGGCCACCTCGCTCAAGGCGGTCTTCAACAACGGCAACGGCGTCTGGGACAACAACAACGGCGCCGACTACGCGCTCGGTTCGGGCACCACGACGGTGAAGGACCGGACGGTCACGGCCGGTGCGGCGAACCCGTGCGCGGCCCAGGTGCCCGACACCCAGGCGCCGACGACGCCCACCGGGGTCACGGCGAGTGCCTCCGGCACCTCGGTCGTGGTGAGCTGGAAACCCGCCACCGACGACACCGCCGTGACGAAGTACCAGCTCACCCGGACCGGCGGCACCAGGGGAACCGTCGTCACCGACGTCGGCTCGACGGTCCACTCCGACACGGGACTTGAGGAGAAGACCACCTACACCTACACGGTGAAGGCCGTCGACGCCGCCGGGAACACCTCGCCCGCCTCCTCCGCGGCCCCCGTCACGACGGGCGAGAAGGCTCCCGCGCCGGCCGCGGGAACCCCGCTCGGCACCGACCCGCGCAAGGACCCGATCTACTTCGTCCTCACGGCCCGCTTCTACGACGGCGACACGTCCAACGACCGCGGCGGCAGCCAGGACGTCACGTCGGGCAACGCGGCCAACAACGACCCCATGTTCCGCGGTGACTTCAAGGGTCTCGTCGACAAGCTCGACTACATCAAGGCGCTCGGCTTCTCCGCCGTCTGGATCACGCCGGTCGTGCTCAACCGCTCGGACTACGACTACCACGGCTATCACGGCTACGACTTCTACAAGGTCGACCCCCGCCTGGAGTCGGCCGGCGCCTCGTACCAGGACCTGATCAACGCGGCCCACGCCAAGGGCATGAAGATCTACCAGGACGTGGTCTACAACCACAGCTCGCGCTGGGGCGCCAAGGGCCTGTTCACGCCGACCGTCTACGGCGTGCGCGACACGCAGTGGAGTTGGTACTACGACGAGAAGAACGCGGGATTCGAGTACGACGGCCTGACGGTCGAGCCGAAGTCCGGGAAGTCGTACTACAACGGCGACCTGTGGTCGACCGCCGAACCCTCCGGCAACACCTGTCTCAACTGGGGCAAGCCCACCGGAGGCAAGAGCCCCGAGGGGTACACGCTCTACAACTGCCAGTGGCCGAGCCCCACGTCGGGCATGTTCCCCAAGGCCTACTACCACCAGTGCTGGATCGGCAACTGGGAGGGCGAGGACTCCCGTTCGTGCTGGCTGCACGAGGACCTCGCCGACTTCGACACCGAGAACGCGACCGTCCAGAACTACCTGATCGGCGCGTACGACAAGTACATCGACATGGGCGTCGACGGATTCCGCGTCGACACGGCCGTCCACATTCCGCGCGTCACCTGGAACCGCCGCTTCCTTCCCGCGATCTACGACCGGGTCACCCAGCGGTTCGGCACGGACGCGGCGAAGAACTTCTTCGTCTTCGGCGAGGTGGGCGCCTTCGTGAACGACAAGTGGAACCGCGGCTCGGTGAACCACTCCGCGCAGTTCTTCACCTGGAAGGAGCGCAAGGAGTACAGCGCGGACGACGAGAAGGCGGCGATCGAGCAGTACGACTACGAGGAGCAGCTCGGCACCGGGAACCAACCGACCTCCGCCAACGCCTTCCTGAGCGGGAACAGTTACCACACCCCGGACCGCAGCCAGTTCTCCGGGATGAACATCATCGACATGCGCATGCACATGAACTTCGGTGACGCGCAGAACGCGTACAACAACGGCAAGGACTCCGACGACTCCGTCAACGACGCCACGTACAACGTCGTCTACGTCGACAGCCACGACTACGGACCGAACAAGTCGAGCACCCGCTACAGCGGCGGCACCGACGCGTGGGCCGAGAACATGGCACTGATGTGGACCTTCCGCGGCATCCCCACGCTGTACTACGGATCGGAGATCGAGTTCCAGAAGGGCAAGCAGATCGACTGCGGGCCGACCTGTCCGCTGGCCGGCACCGGACGCGCCTACTACGGGGACCACCTCGCGGGCGGCGTGACGGCCTCCGGCTTCGGGACGGTCGCCTCCGCGAGCGGTGAGGTCGCCACGACCCTCGCCCAGCCCCTGGTCAAGCACCTCCAGCGGCTCAACCTGATCCGCCGGGCGATCCCGGCCCTCCAGTCGGGCCAGTACTCCACCGACGGGATCAGCGGATCGATGGCCTTCAAGCGCCGCTACACCAGTGGCTCGACCGACAGCTTCGCCCTGGTCACGGTCACCGGCGGGGCCACCTACACCGGCATACCGAACGGCACGTACACGGACGCCGTCACCGGCGACGTGAAGACCGTCTCCGGCGGCACCCTGTCCGTGGCGGCGCCCGGCAAGGGGAACCTGCGGGTGTACGTCCTGAACGGTCCCGGAAAGATCGGCGCCGACGGGCCCTATCTGAAGTAGCCCGCACTCCGGACCGGTGGACGGTCCGAGGGGCTGCGGCCGTGGTCACCCCGGGTGTCGGACGCCCGGGGCGACCACGTGACCGGCCTGATCGGCGCACCCGATTCCGGATGGGTCGGGGCCAGGATGAATGGCGTGGTGTGCGATGGGTACGCGACGGTCGTTGCACCCGGGAAGAGCGCAACCCGCCCGGGTGGCCACCCACCGACCACGACCGAGGGATCTGCCATGGACACCCCCCACAACAACCACCACCCCACCGCGGCCGAGGCGACCCCCGCCCAGGAGGCCCTGAACACGCTCGCCGAGAACACCCAGGACACCGCGGCGCTGAACACGCTCGCCGGCAGTGACGTACTGGTCCCCGTGCCGGACGACGTCACGGACGCGGACGTCGCCGACCCCACGGCCGTCGCGCTGCCCGTCCTGGACCAGCCGGGCGGGGAACAGGTCGTCCCGGTCTTCACCTCCGAGCTGGAGATGGCCGAGCTGCTTCCGTCGGTCTCCCGTTACCGCCTCGTACCGCTCGGCGCCCTCGCCTCGCAGTGGCCGACGGGCGATCTGGCCCTGACGATCGACGCCAGCTCGCCGCACGGTCTGACCCTCAGCTCGGAGGGCGTTCGCACGCTGCTGGCCCGGCCGCTCGGCTGAACGCCGGGGCCCTGGGGTCACCCGGTGACGTCCGGGTGGAGAAGGTCAGCCCCGCAGCATGCGGGCGAGCACGGACCGCTGCAGGGGGAGCACCTCGGCGTGCAGGTCACGGCCCTTCCCGGTGAGGGCGACCCAGACGCCGCGGCGGTCCTCCTCGCAGACGGTGCGCTCGACCAGGCCGTCCTTCTCCAGACGTCCGATGAGCCGGGACAGTGCGCTCTGGCTGAGATGGACCCGGCCCGCGATGTTCTGCACCCGGCAGTGCTCGCCGGGCTCCGACACGGCGCCCGAGGCGAGGATGTCCAGGACCTCGAAGTCACTGGCTCCGAGGCCGTGCGGGTGCAGGGCGCGGTCGATCTCGCACATCGTGCGGGCGTGCACCGAGAGGATGTCCCGCCACTGGTCCTCCAGCCGGGTACCGGGCGTCTGCGTTGCCATAACCGAATGGTACTGGAGATCGGGCCATTCATTGACTGTGCAACTAGTGCATTCGCATCCAGTTCGCCCGTCGGCCGCGAGCCCGGGGGCGATCCGTCGAACGCCCCGGGCCCGCACGGCTCTGTCTCCGTCTAGGAGGCGGTGTCCTGGATCAGCCCGACCTGGTTGCCGTCCGCGTCCTTGACCGACGCGATGAGCCGGCCGCCGCCCACGTCCTGGACGTCCTGCAGCGTCTCGGCGCCGGCCGCGAGCAGGCCCGACAGGGTCTCCTTGATGTCGTCGACGTGCCAGTACGGCACCGGCCCGGTCAGTCCCTTGGAGTGGCCGCTCGGGTCCAGGCCGACGTCCTGGCCCGCGTCCTTGAACCCGACGTAGTACGGCTCGTCCACGTACGGCTCCACCCCGAGCAGCGCCGTGAAGAGCGCCTTCGCCTTCGCGATGTCCTTGACGGGGTAGATGACGGTCTTCAGTCCGGCGGTCATGGCGAGTCCTCCGTGTGCGTGGCGGCCGGGTCGGCCGGCCCTCGTCCCGTCGGCTGTTCCGGCGGTCCTCTCACGCTAGGCCGGGGGACCGGCCGGTGGCTTCTCGAATCCTGACCGGTACCGCCGCCCGGGAAGAAAAGACACCGGAGCGGCGGGGAGGGGACCCCCGAGCGGCGGGCGGGGCACTCCGGAGTGGTGGTCCGCCCGACGGCTCCTCCTCGGACGGGTTCCCGAACACTCCTCCTCAGGCGGACTCCCGCCGGATCAGCTCCGTCGGCAGGATCACCGCGGCGGGGTCCTCGCCGCCGATCTGGGCGAGCAGCACCCGCACCATCTCGGCGCTGATGCGGTCCCACGGCTGGCGGATCGTCGTGAGGGCCGGGGTGGCGGCCGTGGCGGCCGGGGAGTCGTCGAAGCCGCCGACCGACACGTCCTCGGGGACCCGGCGGCCGGCCTTGTGCAGCGCGGCCAGCACCCCCTGCGCCATCAGGTCGGAGGCGACGAACACGGCGTCCATGTCCGGTGCGCGGTCGAGGAGTTGAACGGCCCCGGCCTCGCCGCTGGCACGGCTGTAGTCGCCGGAGGCGATCAGCCGGTCGTCGGCCTCGACGCCCGCCTCGGCCAGCACCTCCCGGTAGCCCGCCAGGCGTTCCACACCGCCCGGGGTGTCCAGGGGACCGGTGACCATGCCGATGCGGCGCCGCCCGAGGGAGAGCAGGTGCCGGACCATGTCCCGGGCGCCGTCCCGGTCGTCCGCGGCGACGTAACTCACCCTGGAGCCCATGCCGATGGGCTTGCCGCACGCGACGAGCGGTACGCCCGCCTCACGCAGTTCCTCGGCGACCGGGTCCCCGGAGTGGCTGGAGACCAGCAGCACCCCGTCGACGTGGCCCGCCGTGATGTAGCGCGTGATGCGCCGTCGCTCGTCCTCGGTGCCGGCGAGCATCAGCAGGAGCGGGACGTCGTGCGCCGCGAGCGCGTGGGTGCAGCCACGCAGCAGGACGTTGAAGTTCGGGTCCTCGAAGAACCGCTCCTGCGGCTCGGTCAGCAGGAAACCGACCGAGTCCGACCGTCCGGTGATCAGCGAGCGGGCGTGCCGGTTCACGACGTAGCCCGTCCTGCGGATGGCGGCGTTGACCGCCTCCTGTGCCGCCGGGCTCACGTAGTGGCCGCCGTTGAGCACACGCGAGACGGTGCCCCGGGACACACCCGCCTCGCGCGCGACGTCGTGGATCGTCGGCGGTCGGCGCCGGCCCCCCGTGTTGCTCATGGTCATGACTTTACGGCTCCGGACAGCAGGTCGAGGCTCCAGAAGCGCTGGATCACCAGGAACAGGGCGACCAGCGGGACGATCGCGAGCAGGGCGCCGGTGATCACCAGGGTGTACAGCGCCGGGGTGTTGGAGCCCTGTTCGAGGAGGGTGAACAGGCCGAGCGTGATGGGGAACTTCTCGTCGTCGCTGAGCATGATGTACGGGAGCAGGAAGTTGTTCCACACCGCGACGAACTGGAACAGGAACACGGTCACGAGACCGGGCACCATCATCGGCAGCGCGACCCGGGTGAAGATCCGCCACTCGCCGGCCCCGTCCATCCGTCCGGCCTCGACCACGTCACCGGGCACGGCGGCCGAGGCGTAGATCCTGGCGAGGTACACGCCGTACGGGGAGAGGACCAGCGGCAGCAGCACCGAGGCGTAGGAGTCGGTGAGATCGGCCTTGGCCAGGAGCAGGTACTGGGGGATCGCGAGGATCACCGGGGGCATCAGGACGCCCGCCATCAGGACGCTGAAGATGGTCTCCCGGCCGCGGAAGCGGTAGATCGCGAGGGCGTAGCCGCTGATCGCCGAGACGGCCGTCGACAGGAGGGCGCCGAGTCCGGCGTAGAGGGCGGAGTTGCCCATCCACGTCCAGTAGATGCCGTCGCGGTAGGCGTTGAGGTCCGTGACGTTCCGCGTGAAGCCGGTGCCGGGCAGGAACGTGAACGTCGAGAACAGTTCACTGCCCGACTTGGTGGCCGCGATCAGCACCCAGGCGACGGGGAGCAGGCAGTAGAGGGCGCCGAGCAGCAGCGTGAGGGTCGGGACCAGGGCGATCCGGCCGCGCCGTGGCGGTCCCTGGGCGGTGCCGGGTGTCGTCCCCGCGGCCGGCGCGGCCTTGCGGACGGCGAGCGTGCTCATCGTGCTTCCTCCTGCTGGGTACGGGAGTTCGCGGCGCGCAGGAAGCCGAAGGACAGCACCAGTGTCACCACCGCGATGATCACCGCCTCGGCGGCGGCCGCGTAGATGTCGCCGGCGCCGAACGCGTCCCGGTAGACCTTCATCAGCGGACTCCACGTCGTGGAGACGGAGTTGGTGAGGGGCTTGAGCGTCGTCGGCTCGCTGAACACCTGGAGGGTGGCGATGATCGAGAAGAAGAAGGTGAGCACCAGCGAGGGGGCCACCATCGGGATCTTGATCCGCAGGGCGATCTGCAGCGGTGTCGCGCCGTCCAGCCTGGCCGCCTCGTGCACCTCGACGGGTATGGCCCGGAGCGCCGTGTAGATGACGATCATGTTGAAGCCGGTGCCGCCCCAGACCGCGATGTTCGACAGCGCCACGTACAGCGGACCGCCGTCCAGCAGGTTCGGCTGCGGCATGCCCAGCTTGTCCAGGACGAAGTAGAAGGGGCTGACGTCGGGGAGGTAGAGGAATCCCCAGAGCAGCGCGGCGACGACGCCCGGGATGGCGTACGGCAGGAAGATCGCGAGCCGGGTGAACGGGGCGAGCCGGACCTTGTCGGCGTCGAGCATCAGCGCGAAGAGCAGCGCGAGGCCGAGCATCACCGGGACCACGATGGCTCCGTAGCCGGCCACGCGCAGCGCGCCGTGAAGCAGTTCGCTGTCGGTGAGGGCGTCCGTGTAGTTGCGCAGGCCCGCCCACACCTCCTTGCGGGCGCCGGAGCCGAGGCCGAGGCCCTTGACCTCGACCTTGTGCAGGCTCAGCCAGAGGGCGTAGCCGATGGGCAGTGCGAAGAACAGGACGAAGAGGACGGCGGCGGGGAGGAGAAAACCGTACGGGGCCCCCTTGACCCCGTACGGCCTCCGGCGTGCGGTGGTCACGGAGCGACCCCGAAGCCCTGCTTCTTGAGGTCGGCCACCGTGGTGTCCTGCATGGTCTTCAGGGCGTCGCCGAAGTCGGACCTGTTCTTCGCGGCGGCGCCGAACGCGTCGTTGAAGGACGTGTAGGCGACGTTCACGTTCGGGCCCCACGCGGACGGAGCGGTGTTCTTCGCGATCTCCGCGGCCCTGGTGTAGAAGTCCGGCTGGTTGGAGAAGAACGCCGGCGGCTGGGCGAACGCGTCCCCGGTCTGGGCGCTCGTCGAGGCCGGGTAGATACCGCTCTCCTTGGCCAGCGCCGCCACCGCCCGCGGGTCCGTGTTCAGCCAGGCGGCGAACGTCGCGGCGGCCGCCCGGTGCGGCGAGTCCGTGGTGACGGCCGTGGAGGAACCGCCCCAACTGCCCGTGGTGTTCCCGCCGTCCGACCACTGCGGCAGCGGGGCCATCGCCCACTTGCCCTTGGTGTCCGGGGCCGCCGTGGTCAGGGTGCCGGGCGCCCACACCGCGCTCACCCAGGCGATCTGCTTGCCGGTGTTGAGCGCCTTGTTCCAGGCGGGCTGGTACATCGGCTGGTTGTCGATCGCGCCCTCCTTGACGAGGCCGCCCCAGAAGTCGGCGACCTTCTCGGTGGCCGCGTCGTCGATCCCGACCTTCCACTTGTCGCCGGAGGTGGTCCACCACTTGGCGCCCGCCTGCTGGGCGAGACCCGCGAAGAGACCGGAGTCGTTGGCGGAGAAGGTGGTGAGGGCCTTGTCCGGCGCCTTCTTCTTCAGGGCGCGGGCGGTCTCGGCGAACTGCTCCCAGGTGGTCGGGACGGTCAGCCCGTACTTCTTGAAGAGGTCCGCGCGGTAGTAGAACATCATCGGGCCGATGTCCTGCGGGATCGCGTAGACCGCGTCCGTCCCGAGCGTCGTCTGCTGCCAGACACCCTCGGCGAACTTGCCCTTGGCGTCCTTCGCGTCGCCGGCTATGTCGGCGAGCGCGTCATTGCTGACCAGGGTCGGAAGTGCCTGGTACTCGGCCTGGACGAGGTCCGGCGCCTTCTTCGCCTTGTGCGCGGTGAGGATCTTGGTGACGAGGGTGTCGCCCGACGCCTGCTTCTTCACGGTGACGGAGATCTGCTGCTGCTTGCCCGGCCCCTTGTTCCAGAGGTCGACGACCTTGTCCATGCCCGGCGCCCACGTCCAGTACGTCAGCGACACGGGACCGGACGAGTCTGCGCTCTTGTCGTCGTCGGACGAGCCGCAGGCGGTGAGCGAGGCGGCGCCGAGGACGACGGCGACGGTGCCGGCCGCGAGGCGGCTGTGCTTCGTGATGGGCATGGATCGTTCTCCCCTGACCTGGGCCTCCGCCTGCCGCGAAGGCCTGCCCTGTTGGTGCGCGATGTGCGCTCCGTGCTTCTGTGAGCGTTCACAGTAGAGAAACATCCCGGACACTTGTCAATGGTTGTTGCTGTGCGGTTATGTTGGCCTCGCGCTCCTGATGGTGTGTGTGCACGTTCCCAAATGATCGATTAAACGGGAGAGATCCGATGCCGGAGACCAACCCCCAGAGCCGCACCGGGCTCGCCTTCGGTGGGGACTACAACCCCGAGCAGTGGCCGGAGGCCGTCTGGTCCGAGGACGTCCGGCTGATGCGCGAGGCGGGCGTCACGATGGTGAGCGTCGGGATCTTCTCCTGGGCGCTGCTCGAACCGGCGCCTGGCACCTACGCGTTCGGCTGGCTCGACCGCGTGCTCGACCTGCTGCACGAGAACGGCATACGCGTGGACCTCGGCACCCCCACCGTCGCGCCACCCGCCTGGTTCTACCGCGAGCACCCCGAGGCACTGCCGGTGACCGCCGACGGCACCCGCCACGCCTTCGGCTCACGCGGCGCCATCTGCCACAGCAACGTCCATTACCGCGCCGCCGCCGCCTCCATCACGACGCGGCTCGCCACCCGGTACGCCGACCACCCCGCGCTCGCCCTGTGGCACGTCCACAACGAGTACGGCGTCCCCGTCTCGGCCTGCTACTGCGCCTCCTGCGCCGAACACTTCCGCCGCTGGCTCACCGAGATCCACGGCACCGTCGACGCGCTCAACGAGGCCTGGGGGACCGCCTTCTGGGGCCAGCACTACACCGGCTTCGACCAGGTCGACCCGCCGCGCGTGACCCCCACCGTCGGCAATCCCGCCCAGGCCCTGGACTACCGCAGGTTCGCCGACGCCACGATGCGCGAGAACTTCGTCGCCGAGCGGGACATCCTGCACCGCCTCGCCCCCGGCATCCCCGTCACCACCAACTTCATGACGGCCCTCAGCCAGTGCGACTCCGTCGACTACTGGGCGTGGGGCCGCGAGGTCGACCTCGTCACCAACGACCACTACCTGATGACCGACGGCCGCCGCACCCACGTCAACCTGGCGATGGCCGCCGACCTCACGCGCTCCGTCGCGGGCGGCGCACCCTGGCTCCTCCTCGAACACTCCACCTCGGGTGTCAACTGGCAGCCCCGCAACCCCGCCAAGGCGCCCGGCCAGATGGCCCGCAACTCCCTGTCCCACGTGGCGCGGGGCTCCGAGGGTGCCCTGTTCTTCCAGTGGCGGCAGTCCCGGCGCGGCGCCGAGAAGTTCCACTCCTCGATGCTCCCGCACGCCGGCACCGACTCCCGGGTCTGGCGCGAGGTCGTGGAACTCGGCTCCTCCATCGGGGCGTTGGCCCCCGTGGCGGGGACGCGGACGGTCGCCGACGTGGCCGTGCTGTGGGACTGGCACTCCTGGTGGGCGCAGAACCTCCAGTGGCGGCCCACTGAGGACCACGACGCACGCGAACGCGCCGACGCGTTCTACGAAGCCCTCTACGACCGGCACCTGACGGTCGACTTCGCCCATCCGGAAGGCGACTTGTCGGCCTATCCCCTTGTCGTCGTCCCCGCCCTCTACCTCACGACCCAGGCCGCGGGCGACAACCTCCGCCGGTACGTCGAGAGCGGCGGCACCCTGCTCGTCTCCTACTTCTCCGGCATCGTCGACGAGCACGACGCCGTGCACGACGGCCCCTGCCCCGGAGCCCTGCGGGACGTACTCGGCCTGACCGTCGAGGAGTTCTCCCCGCTGCTGAGGGGCGACCAGATCCGTATCACCGGGCCCGACGGCTCCGCACTCACCGGCGACGTGTGGACCGAGTTCGTGGTGCCGCGCGGAGCCGAGACCGTCTGGACGTACGCCGACGGCCTCACCGCCGGGCACCCCGCCGTGACCCGACACGCGCTCGGCGCCGGCTCCGCCTGGTACGTGTCGACGCGCCTCGGAGCCGAGGGCCTGGACACGCTCATCGCCTCCGCCGCCGACGACGCGCGCATCGCACCGCGCACCGACCTGCCCCGTGACGTCGAAGTGGTGCGCCGCACCGGTGAGTCGGGCACGTTCGTGTTCGCCGTCAACCACACCGGCTCCGACGCCAAGGTCACGCTGGACGCGCACGGCACCGAACTCCTCACGGGCGAACGCGCCGCCGGCCGCCTCGCCGTCCCGGCGGGCACGGTACGGGTCGTACGGCTCGACAGCTGAGCCGGCCGGCGGCCGGCCGGGCCCGCTAGCCCACGACCGCTCGGCGCGGTACCCGCGCAGGCCCCGCTCGGACCGTCGGCGGACGCGTTCTTCATCGCCGACCGCCGACCGCCGACCGCCGACCGCCGACCAACCGCCGTCCGGCCAGGGGCTCGACGGCCCACCGATCCCCCTCCGCCCGCGCGAGCCACCAAGCCGCGGGCGGAGGGAACAGCCCCCAGGCAGGGGGCATCTCTCCCCACCACGTCGAAGGGACGACGGACGATGATGTTCCATCCCAGACGCACCCTCAGAGCCCTGCTGATGCCGCTCGCGGCCGGGCTCGCCCTCACCGCCCTCCCCGCGCAGCCCGCGCACGCGGCCAGCACCCTGACCAACGCCGGATTCGAGGCCGACGGCGCCGGCACGGCGACACCGAACGGCTGGTCGGAGTACGGAGACACCGGCGCCTCCTACGTCGAAACCGCTGGCCACGGCGGGAGTTACCGCCTCAGCCACTACTCCGCTTCCGCGTACAAGGTCGAGACGTACCAGTACCTCTCCGGACTCACCAACGGGAACTACAAGCTCACCGCCTGGGTGCGTTCGGGCGGCGGGCAGAACTCCGCCTACCTCGCCCTCAGAAACTGCGGCGGCACCGAGCGGCGCACCGACCTGCCGGTCTCCGCGAGCGGATGGATCCACCTGGTCGTGCCCGTCGCCGTGACCGGCGGCCAGTGCACGATCAGCGTGGTCTCCGACGCCAACGCCGGAAACTGGATCAACGTCGACGACCTGACGTTCACCGCCGGCACCTCCGGACTGTCCGTCAAGGGCTCCGACATCTCCTCCCTCGCCAAGAGCGAGGCCCTCGGCGGGGTCTACCGCACCGGATCCGGCACGGCCGGGGACGCGCTCGCCATCCTCCGGTCCTCGGGGATGAACTACGCCCGCCTCAAGGTCTGGGTGAACCCGGCCGACGGCTACAACAACAAGGCACGCGTCCTCGCCATGGCCAAGCGCGTCAAGGCGCAGGGCATGAAGCTCCTGGTCGACTTCCACTACTCGGACACGTGGGCGGACCCGGGCAAGCAGACCGAACCGGCCGCCTGGGCGGGGCATTCGTACGGTCAGCTCAAGACGGACGTCTACAACCACACGTACGACGTGCTCAACTCCCTCAAGGCGCAGGGCACCACGGCCGACATGGTGCAGATCGGCAACGAGATCAACGGCGGCATGCTCTGGTCCGAGGGCTCCACGGACAACTGGCCGCAGCTCGCCGGGCTTCTCAACTCCGGCTACTCCGCGGCCAAGGCGGTCAGCACCTCCACCGTCGTGGGCCTCCACCTCGCCCAGGGCGGCGATCTCGCCGGCACCCGCTGGTGGTTCGACAACGCGGTGTCCAACGGCGTGAAGTTCGACGCCATCGGCCTCTCGTACTACGGCTACTGGCACGGCTCGCTCGACGCCTTCCAGACGACCCTGGACGACGCCGCCGCCCGCTACGCCAAGCCGGTCTTCCTTGCCGAGACGGCCTACCCGTTCCGGCTGGACAGTGACGACGCGCTCGTCAACCAGATCGACACGACCGCTGAACTGGTCGCCGGCTATCCGGCCACGACCGCCGGGCAGTCCGCCTGGCTGCGTGACGTCATGAACATCGTCGAGGCCGTTCCGAACGGCCGCGGCCTCGGCGTCTTCTACTGGGAGGCCACCTGGACGGCGGTCGCCGGGAACGGCTGGGACCCCGCCGACCCCGCCTCCGGCAACGGCTGGGAGAACCAGGCCCTGTTCGGCTTCGACGACAAGGCCCTTCCGGCCATGTCCCTCTTCAGCCACCGCTGAGCGCGAGGGGTCCGGTCGCCGCTGCGGCCGGGCCCCGCACGTTCCCCCCGCCGTGCGGGTCCGGCCAGGCTCGCCGAAGGCCGTGCGGGCCGCTCCGGGCTGCGGGAGAGTAGCGGGAGACCGTCACGACGGAGGGGGACGAGATGCTGAAGGTTCCCGACAACGGGCATCGGCTGGACATTCTGGAGTGGCTGCGCGACCCCGCGGAGCACTTCCCGCGACAACGGCACGGCGACCTCGTCGAAGACGGCGTGAGCCCCGAGTCCCTCGCCCACAAGCTGGGCGTGAGCCGGGCCGTGGCGCGCACCCACCTCGACCTCCTCACCGGGGTCGGCCTGCTGCGTGCCAAGAAGGTCAGACGGCGGACCTACTACCGCCGCGACGAGTACCGCATCGCCGAGGTCAGCCACTTCTTCGAGAAAGGCTGGTAGCCGCGTGGACCGGACGTCCGCCGCCGCACGCCCCACCGCCCTCGCGCCCCGGCGTCTCGTGCCGCTCGGCGGACGCGGCCCCGAGGACGTGGTGGCCGACCACCACGGCGGGGTGCTGACCGGCCTGGAGGACGGCCGCATCGTCCGGGTGGAGCGGCCCGGGGACGCCGACCGCACCGGAGTGCGCGTCCTCGCCGAGACCGGCGGGAGACCGCTGGGCCTCGAACTCCTCCCGGACAATGCCCTGTTGGTGTGCGACGCCGAACGAGGACTCCTGCGGATCGGGCTCGACGACGGGGTGGTCCGCGTCCTCGCCGACACCGTCGCGGGCAAGCCGTTGCGCTTCTGCAGCAACGTGGTCGCCCTCGCCGACGGCACCGTCTGTTTCACCGTCTCCAGCCGGAGCTACCCCCTCGCGCACTGGATCGGCGACCTTGTCGAGCACACCGGAACCGGCCGCCTGCTGCGCCTCGCGCCGGGGGAGACCGAACCCGAAGTGCTGCTGGACGGACTGCAGTTCGCCAACGGCCTGGCCGTCGCCGGTGACGAGTCCTTCGTCGTCGTCGCGGAGACCGGCGCGTGCCGCCTCACCCGCTACTGGCTCACCGGGCCGAAGCGGGGCCGCGGCGAGACCTTCCTCGACGACCTGCCCGGCCAGCCGGACAACCTCTGGCGCGCTCCTGGTGGGCCGATCTGGGTCGCGCTCGCCGGTCCTCGCGTCGGCGCCCTGGAACTCCTGCACCGGCGGGGTCCCGCCGTGCGGCACACCGCCGCCCGGATCGCCGTCCGCGCCCCGTTCCGCCCGCCCCGTACGACCGGCGTCCTCGCCGTCGACGACGAGGGCCGTGTCCTGCACCACCTGGAGGGCCGCCGCTCCCGGTTCCGCATGGTGACCAGCGCCTGCGAGTCCGACGGCCGGCTGATCCTCGGCAGCATCTGGGAGAGCGGCCTCGCGGTCTGCGACCTGCCCGGCATCGCGGGCTGAAGCCCGGACGGACCGCGCGGCGAGCGCGAACCGGTCGTACCGGAGCCGCTCGCACCGCCCGCCGGGGGCGGGGCGAGCATGCGCCGCCCCCGCGCTCGGCGGTAGGCTTTTCACCGGCCGCGATCTTGTGTCGCGGCGCGGCGGTGGGGCCCGCCGTACCCGAACCGCGGCATTCGAGCCGCCAACGGTCCCTGCTTGCGATGCCGTGCGCCCGCACCGGCCCGGCGAGTAGGAGCACGAGGAGCATGACGGTCCCGCACCCCGACCGCGTCGACGAGTCCGGCACCCCGGCACCGGCACCCGCGCGCAGGGCCTCGCCCTGGCACGGCCAGGGCCCCGTCGTCGCGATGGTCGCCCTCGGCGGCGCCATCGGCGCCACCGCCCGCTACGGCGCGGGCGAACTGTGGCCCGCGTCCGCCGGGGCCTTCCCCTGGACCACCTTCACGGTCAACGTCGTCGGCTGCGCGGTGATCGGCGTCTTCATGGTGCTGATCACCGACGTGTGGGCGGCGCACCGCCTCGTCCGCCCCTTCTTCGGCACCGGCGTGCTCGGCGGCTTCACCACCTTCTCGACCTATGCCGTCGACATCCAGAAACTGGTCGACGACGGCCGTCCCGGCGTGGGGCTGGGCTATCTCGCCGCGACCCTGGTCGCCGCGCTCACGGCGGTGTGGCTGGCCGTGACGGCGACCCGGCGCGCCCTGGCATGGAGGCAGCGATGACGAGGCTGACGGGCAGCGCCCTGCGGGTGACGATCTTCATCGGCGAGAACGACACCTGGCACCGCAAACCGCTCTACGCGGAGATCGTGCACCGCGCCCACGCCGCCGGCCTCGCGGGCGCCAGCGTCTTCCGGGGCATCGAGGGCTTCGGCGCCTCCTCGCTGATCCACACCTCGCGACTGCTGTCGATGAGCGAGGACCTGCCGGTCGCCGTGATCGTCGTGGACACCGAGGAACGCGTCCGGGCCTTCCTGCCCCAGCTCGACGAACTCGTCACCGAGGGACTCGTGATCCTCGACGACTGCGAGGTCATCCGGTACGCGGGACGGGGCGGCACACCCGGGGAGGAACGCCCGGAAACCGGTGGCGGCGCGGCTGACGAAGGTGAGAACTGGTTGTGAACTGGCTGCTGGTGGTCCTCGGCGCCGCGGTCGGCGCACCCCTGCGCTATCTGACCGACCGGGCGGTGCAGGTGAGACACGACACGCTGTTCCCCTGGGGCACCCTCGTCGTGAACGTGACGGGCTGCCTGGTGCTCGGCCTGCTGACCGGCGCCGCCTCGGCCGGACACGCCTCGGACCATCTGCAACTCCTGGTCGGCACGGGCCTGTGCGGGGCCCTGACCACGTACTCGACGTTCTCCTACGAGACGCTGAGGCTGACCGAGACCGGGGCGGCGTTCTACGCTGCCGCCAACGTGATCGTCAGCGTGACGGCGGGCCTCGGCGCCGCGTTCGCCGGGGTCGCGTTCGCGCATGCCGTGTGGACGTAGGTACCGTGCTGCGCCGTGCGTAGGCAACACTGTCTCCTGCACTGTCTACAGCACTGTCGTCCATCTCCTCAGAACTGGATCCCATGAGCGTCATCAACGTCGGTCAGGCCGTCGTCCTCGGAGTCGTCGAGGGGGTGACCGAATTCCTCCCCGTCTCCTCGACCGGCCACCTCAAGATCACCGAGGGCCTGATGGGGATCCCCGTCGACGACGACGCCGTCGTCGGCTTCTCCGCGGTCATCCAGGTCGGCGCGATCGCGGCCGTGCTCGTGTACTTCTTCAAGGACATCGTGCGGATCGTCTCCGCCTGGGGCCGCGGGCTGCGCGACAAGGAGCAGCGGACCAGCCACGACTACAAGTTCGCCTGGTGGGTGATCTACGCGACGATCCCGATCGTGATCGTGGGTCTCGCGGCCAAGCCGCTGATCGAGGGCCCGCTCGCCTCGCTGTGGGTGGTCGCGGGATCGCTGATCGCCGGAAGCGGTGTGATGTGGGCCGCGGACCAGATGGGCCGGCACAAGCGCGGTGAGGACGACACCTCGTTCAAGGACGCCATGCTGGTCGGCAGCTCGCAGATCCTCGCCCTGCTCTTCCCCGGCTTCTCGCGTTCCGGCGCCACCATGTCGACGGCGCTCATCCTCGACCTGGACCGCGTGGCCGCCACCCGGCTCTCCTTCTTCCTCGGCATCCCGGCCCTCACCGGCGCCGGCCTCTACGAGCTGAAGGACGCCCTCGGCACCGGCGTGGGCGCCGCCCCGCTCGTCGCCGGCACCGTCGTGTCGTTCGTGGTCGCCTACGGCTCGATCGCCTGGCTGCTGAAGTTCGTCGCCAAGCACTCCTTCAACGCCTTCGTGATCTACCGGATCGTCATCGGCGTGGCGCTCCTCGGACTGCTGGGCGCCGGAGTCCTCGACAGCTGAGACCACCCGGGGCGCCCGCACGAAGCGCCCGTCCCAGGACACGCAGGCCGCTCCCAGGGGGCGCGAGGCCGAGAACCGGGCTTCGCGCCCCCTGGTGCGTACCGTGCCCGGTTTGACATGTGCCTCACCCATCCGGAGGATCGCCTGCGTGAACCTGTCAGACAGCCAGACAGGTGGTCCGGTGCCGCGGCGCGTCAGCGCGATGGAAGCGGTGCTCACCCACCTCCGCGACGCCATCGAGCGCGGCGACCACGCCGTCGGCGACAAGCTCCCCTCCGAGGCGGAGCTGTGCCGCCGTCTCGAAGTGAGCCGTCCGGTGCTCCGCGAGGCGCTGCGGGCCCTCCAGGCGATGGGCCTGACCGTGTCCCGTACGGGCAAGGGCACCTTCGTCGTCGCCGCCACGGTCCAGGACCCCACCTTCGGCGACTACACGGCGGGCGACCTGCTGGAGGTGCGCCGCCACGTCGAACTCCCCGTCGCCGGCTACGCGGCCCTGCGCCGCACCCCGGAGGACCTCGACCGCCTCACGCGACTGCTGGACCGGATGGAGCGGGAGACCGACACCACGGCCTGGGTCGCCATGGACACCGTCTTCCACATCACCGTCGCCGAGGCCTCTCAGAACCCGGTCTTCCGACGCGTCATCGAGGAGATCCGGGACGCCCTCGCACGGCAGTCGGCCTTCCTGGACGAACTGGGCGGCCGGCGCGAACAGTCCGACCGCGAACACCGGGCGATCCTCGAAGCGCTCGCCGACGGCAGCGAACACGACGCCGTCGACGCGATGGCCCACCACCTGGACCGCGTGGAGACCACCCTCGCCTCCATCGTGCGCCCCGAGCGCGCGGACACCCCCACGAAAGGCCGCCCCGAGTCATGAGCGAGCACACCCGAGGCCAGGACGGCCCGGCGCGCACCCCGCGCACGCGCATACGGAACGGGGCCCAGGCGTGAACCAGACCCTGGCCTACGGCGGCCCGCTCTCCGCGGCGGCGCCCGTCATCCGCGAACCCCTGCACGCGCCCGTCGCCCAGCTCGTCCGCGGCGGTGTCATCGAGGGCATCCACTACGGCTCGGTCGTCGTCCTGGCCGCCGACGGCGGTGTGGAGTTCCAGCTCGGCGACATCGAGGCCGCCTTCTACCCGCGCTCCGCGCTCAAGCCCGTACAGGCCGTCGCGATGCTGCGCGCCGGGCTCCCGCTCGACGGCGAACTGCTCGCCCTCGCCGCCGCGAGCCACTCCGGGGAGGAGCGGCACCTCGCCGGAGCCCGCCGCATCCTGGAGCGGGCCGGACTCTCCGAGGAGCACCTGCGCAACACTCCCGACCTGCCCTACGGCCCCGCCGTCCGGGACACCTGGACCCGCGACGGCCGGCCCGCCTCCCGGCTCGCGCAGAACTGCTCCGGCAAGCACGCGGCCATGCTCTGCACCGCGCGCCTCAACGACTGGACGCTCGACGACTACCTCGACCCGGAGCACCCGCTCCAGCGGGCCGTCGCCGCGACCGTCGAGGACCTCACCGGTCAGGCCGTCGCCCAGGTCACCGTCGACGGCTGCGGCGCGCCGCTGTTCTCCGTCTCGCTGCACGGCCTCGCCCGCGCCGTCGTCCGGATCGCGGGAGCCGCGCCGGGCACCCCCGAGGCACGGGTGGCCCGCGCGATGCGCGAGCACGCCGAGATGGTCTCGGGAGAGGGCCGCGACGTGGCGGCCCTCATGCGGGCCGTCCCGGGGCTCGTCGCCAAGGACGGCTTCGAGGGAGTGCAGGTCGCTGCGCTGCCGGACGGCCGCGCCGTCGCCGTGAAGATCGCCGACGGCGCGGACCGGGCACGCGTGCCGGTGGCCGCCGCGGCGCTCGCCCGGGCCGGGGTCGACCCGGCGGCCCTGACCGCCTTCGCCGGCGCGCCGCTCCTCGGCGGTGGCGCGGTGGTCGGGCACATCCGACCCGTCCGGGCCCTCGACCCGCTCGGCGCGGCGGTCCACGCCTGAGGAGGCGGGCGGGGCGTCCCGCCTCTGCCCGCCCCTGCCCGGCGTAGCGTCGCGTCCGGGGACGAGCCGCGCGACCGGGAGGGCCGCACAATGGTGATCATGCTTGGGGAATCGTCGTATCCGTCGTCGCTCACGTTCCAACCGGTCCTGGAGCGGATCGCCACCGAAGTCGCCCAGACGCCCGGACGCGGCCGGCCGGCCGACTACATCCCGGCGCTGGCCGCCTGCGACCCGCGCCGCTTCGGCATGGCCGTCGCCGAGCTCGACGGCACGGTGTACGGCGTGGGGGACTGGCGCGAGCCGTTCTCCACGCAGTCCATCACCAAGGTCTTCACCCTCGCCCTCGACCTGGCGCGCGAGGGCGACGCACTGTGGGACCATGTCGGCCGCGAGCCGTCCGGCAACCCCTTCAACTCCCTGGTCCAGCTGGAGTACGAGAACGGCATCCCGCGCAACCCCTTCATCAACGCCGGCGCCCTCGTCGTCACCGACCGGCTGCAGACCCGGACCGGCGACGCGGCCGGCGCCCTGCTGGAGTTCCTGCGCGCCGAGAGCGGCAACCCCGATCTCGCCTTCGACCAGGACATCGCCGCCTCCGAGGCCGCGAACGGCGACCGCAACGCGGCACTCGGCCACTTCATGGCGTCGTACGGCAACATCGACAACCCGGTCCCGGTCCTTCTGGAGCAGTACTTCCTGCAGTGCTCGATCGCCGCGTCCTGCGCCGACCTCGCCCTCGCCACCGGTTTCCTCGCCCGGCACGGCATCCGCGCCGACGGCGGCCGGCTGCTGACCCAGAGCCAGTCCAAGCAGATCAATGCGATCATGCTGACCTGCGGGACGTACGACGCGGCGGGCGACTTCGCGTACCGGGTGGGGCTGCCCGGCAAGAGCGGGGTGGGCGGCGGGATCATCGCCGTGGTGCCGGGCCGCTGCACGCTCTGCGTCTGGAGCCCGGGACTCGACGAACGCGGCAACTCGGTCGCGGGCGTGGCGGCCCTGGACCGCTTCACGACCCTCACCGGAGTGTCGGTGTTCTAGGCGCCGGCCCGGCTCCGGTCCCGGCCCCGAGCGCGGGCACAGGGAGGTCACGCGTCCGACCCCGTCACGAGAGCGCCGCGTCGCCTCGCGGCCACTCGGCGTTGACACGCTGACCGAGTGCTGGCCATGGCTCTCCCCGTCGATCTCCGCCGCTGTCAGGCCCTCGGCCTGGCCGGTACCGCCTTCCTCGCGCTGGGCGGCGAGACCGCCGGGGCGCTGCCCGCCCAGGACCTCCTCGCCCCCGGCTCGGGGCAGGCCGTACTGGGCCTCGTCGGCGTGTACTTCGGCGTCGTCCTGCTGATAGCCGCCTGGGTGCTGCTCGGCAGCGTCGTCCGCGGGCCCGAACCGCCCACCCCGCGCTCCCTGTTGCTCGTCCTCGCCGTCTGGGCGGCGCCGCTGCTGCTCGCGCCACCCCTGTTCAGCCGGGACGTCTACAGCTATATCGCCCAGGGCGCGATGGTCGACGCCCACATCGACGTGTACGCGTACGGGCCCGCGCAGCTCGGCGGCCCGCTCGCCGACGAGGTGGCGCCCGTCTGGCAGCAGACGGCGACGCCCTACGGACCGGTCTTCCTCGTTCTCGCCTCCGTCCTGTCGGCCCTGACCCGCGGTCAACTGCCGGCGGGACTGATCGGCATGCGCCTGATCGCGCTGCTCGGCGTCGCCCTGATGGCTGCGGCGCTGCCCCGGCTCGCCCGGCACAGCGGCGCCGATCCGGCCGCCGCGCTGTGGCTGGGCGCCCTCAACCCGCTCGTCCTGCTGCACCTGGTGGCCGGCGCGCACAACGACGCCATCATGCTCGGCCTCCTCGGCGTCGGCCTGGTGGCCGCGCGCGGCCGGTGGCCCGTCCTCGGCGTCGTCCTCATCACGCTCGCCGCCCTGGTCAAGGCGCCCGCGGCGCTCGGCCTGGTCGCGGTCGTCGCGCTGCGCTCGCGCGGGCGAGGACCGCGGGCCGTGCTGCGGCACACGGTGACCACCACGACGGCTGCCGTCGCCACGACCGTGGTGGCGACGGCGGTCGCGGGGACCGGATACGGCTGGATCGCGGCCCTGAAGACCCCGGTCTCACCGCACAACTGGTCGCCCACCAGTCTTCTGGGACGCGTCACCGGTGCCGTGCTCGAGGAACTGGGCAGCGGGCTCGCGCCGTTCGCCCTGCCCGCCTGGCACGCCGCCGGGCTCGTGGTCACCGCGGCCCTGCTGCTGTTCATATGGCTGCGACTGCGGCCCGGCCCCGTCTACGCGCTGGGTCTCAGCCTGGCCGCCGTCGCGGTGTTCGGACCGGCCGTCCGGCCCTGGTACGCGCTGTGGGGCCTGTTCCTCATCGCCGCGGCGGCCCCCACCGGTTCGGTGCGCACCCGGGTCGCCGCCGCCAGCGCGGTCCTCGCCCTCACGGTGCTGCCGAGCGGCGCCCCCGCGGACGGGGAACAGGTGATCCTCGCCGTCTCCGGGGGCGTGCTCGCCCTCGTCGTCCTCTGGCAGGCCCACCAGGCGGCCCGGCCACAGTCACCGGTACGGGAGCGGACGGCATGACGGCGGACGGCACGACGAGGACCCCGCGCGGCGGAACGGTCCGAAGCCGGGGGAGAGGGAGGTACGGGACGCGCGGGCCCAGCGGTGACGTGCGGGGTCCGGACGGCGGGACGGCGCCGCTGAGCACCGACCGCGGACGGCTCGCCCTCGTCCTCCTCCTGGCGACCGCGGTCGGCGTCTTCACGGCCACCGTGCCGCTGCTGCGCGACTGGTTCGACCTGCGCGTCTACTACGGCACGGTCGACGCCTGGGTCCACCACGGCGGCCGGATCTACGACTACCGGGTGCCGGGTACGACGTACGGGTTCACCTATCCGCCGTTCGCGGCCCTCGGCATGCTGCCCCTGGCGCTCGTCGGACTGCGCACCGCGATCGCCCTCGGAATGTTGCTCAACCTGGCGGCCCTGGCGGTCGTGGTGGGATTCCTGGTGGGGCCCGCGCTGCGCCGCCACGGCTGGTTCGGTCTCGCCCTGACGGCCTGTCTGCTGCCCCTGTTCGAGCCGCTCCGCGACACGTTCAGCTTCGGGCAGGTCAACCTGGTGCTGCTGGCCCTCGTGCTCGTCGACGCACGGCTGCTGTCCCGTGGGCGCGGTCGCTGGGCGGGTGTCGGCATCGGCCTCGCCGCGGCGGTCAAGCTCACCCCCGCGCTGTTCATCGCGCTGCTGCTGCTCGGCCGCCGATGGCGTGCCGCCGGGGTCGCCACGGCCGTCGCCGCGGCGGCCACCGCGCTGGCCGCCTGGGTGGCACCGGACGCCTCGCGCTTCTACTGGACCGACGCCCTGTGGGACACGGCCAGGGTCGGCCGGCTCGCCTATGTCTCCAACCAGTCGGTGCAGGGCGTGCTGGCGCGGCTCGCCGCGCCGGGGGAACCGAGCCGGGCCCTCTGGGCGACGGCCGTCCTGCTGGTCCTGTGCGTCTGGGCATGGCGGACCTCGCGCGCTCTCACGGCCGAGGACTGGCCCGCGGCGTTCGCCCTCACCGGCCTCGCCGCCTGCCTGGTCAGCCCGATCACGTGGGTGCACCACCTCGTGTGGCTGCTGCCGTCCTTCGCCGTGCTGCTGCGCCATCGCAGGCTCCGGATCGCGGCGGCGCTGTACGCGGTGCTCTGCAGCAGCGTGGTCTGGCTCTGGTTCGACGACGCGTCCGGGCTCGACGGCTTCCTCGGCGGCAACACCTATACGTGGATCACACTCGGGCTGCTGCTGTGGCTACCGCTGGGCGAGGCCGTCCGGACCGGCCCGGACCGGGCGGCGGTGACCGGTGCCGGAGCCGCTTCCCCCACCCTTAGGGGCGTGGGGGCGGGCCGCCTGGCGCTGCGTCACCCGCGCAGGGGACGTACTCGGGTGACGCGACGACGGCGCGAGGCTCCGGACCCGGCGTCCTCCGGCCCGCCCGATCCGAACGGCACGGCACAGATCAGGCGCGCGGACCTCGGGCCGCCTTGAGCCGCAGGGCGAGAGCGACGCTCACCGCGCCCAGCACGGCGGCGCCGGCGATGCCCGCGGCCCCCGGCCACCCGAGCCCCTCGTCGTCCGGGAGCGCGGCGGCCACGGGACGCGCGGCGGGGCCGGCCGCCGGCACGGACCGGGTGTCGAGCAGCGTGCCCACGGGATCGACGTGGCCCACCGCCGCGAAGCCCCAGTCGAGCAGCGAGCGGGCCTCCTCGTACACGGTGAAGCCGCCGCCGGCCTGAGGGTTCATCACGGTGACCACGAGGGTGCGCCCGCCGTGCCGCGCGGCGGCGACGAGGGTGTTGCCCGCGTTGGTCGTGTAGCCGTTCTTGATGCCGATCATCCCCGGGTACCGCGCCACGCCGTCGGCGCCGGTCAGCAGCCGGTTGGTGTTCTGGATCCCGTACGGGGAGCCGTTGCCGGGGAACATGGAGTCGACCGTGGCGCAGTACCGGGCGAAGTCGGCGTTGCGCAGCCCGGCGCGGCCGAAGACCGCCAGGTCGTACGCCGACGAGACCTGGCCCGGGGTGTCGTAGCCGTCGGGCGACACGACGTGGGTGTCGCGGGCGCCGAGGGCGCGGGCCTTGGCCTGCATCTGGGTGGCCGTGCTCGTCCAGCCGCCGTTCATCGAGGCGAGGACGTGCACGGCGTCGTTTCCGGAGTTGAGGAAGACGCCGCGCCACAGGTCCGCGACGCGGTAGGTGTTTCCCTCGGCGACGCCGACCATGCTGCTGCCCGGGCCGATGCCCTCCAGCTCGCGCTCGGTGACGGTGTGCCGGATTCCTCCGGGCAGGGCCGGAAGGACGGTGAGCGCGAAGAGGGTCTTGAGCGTGCTCGCGGGCGGCAGCTGCCGGTGGGCGTCGTGGGCCGCGAGCACGTCCCCCGTACGGGCGTCGGCGACCAGCCAGGACAGCGCGGAGATGTCCTCGGGAACGCCGGGTGCCCCGGCCCGGAGCCGTGCCTGGGTCCCCTCCTGGTACAGCGACGAGGGCGGGGCGACCGTGGGCCGCGGCGTCCCCGGGTCCGTACCGGACAGGGCGGCTGCCTGGCCCGGCGTGACGGCCAGCGCGCCGGCCACGCAGAGGGCTGAGCAGCGGGCGGCGACGCGGGAGACCGCGGAACGAGAGGCGGCAGTCCGGAATGAGAATCCGATGGTCATACCGCAAACGTAGGAACGGAGTCGCGACACGCCGGGATGCCCGGGCCGAGCGGCGGCGCCGAGCACCCGGATGCCGCAACGGGAGAGGTCAGGAGCGCAGGGTGGGCTGCACCTGCCGCAGGAAGGCCGCGTTGTCGGGCGTGGCGCGCAGGCGCTCCAGGAGCGTCTCCAGGGAGGTCTGGCCGTCCCGGGTCTGCAGGGCGCGGCGCAGTCCTCGTACCGTCTGCAACTCGGCGCCGGGAAGGAGCAGTTCCTCGCGGCGGGTGCCGGACGGGTTGATGTCGACGGCGGGGAAGACGCGGCGGGAGGCCAGGGTCCGGTCGAGCCGGAGCTCCATGTTGCCGGTGCCCTTCAGCTCTTCGAAGAAGTACTCGTCGGCCCGGGAGCCGGTCTCCACCAGGGCGGTGGCGAGGATGGTGAGGGAGCCGCCCTCCTCGGCGAGGCGTGCGGCGCCGAACAGCCGCTTGGGGCCCTGGAGCGCGGCGGCGTCGACACCGCCGCTGAGGGTGCGGCCGCCGGCGGAGGCCGCGTTGTTGTGGGCGCGGCACAGCCGGGTGAGGGAGTCGAGCAGGATCACGACGTCCTGGCCCGCCTCGACGAGCCGCTTGGCCCGCTCGACGACGAGTTCGGCGAGCGCGATGTGCTGCCGGGGCGTCTGGTCGAAGGTGGAGGCGAAGACCTCCCCGCGTACGGAACGCCGCATGTCGGTGACCTCCTCGGGCCGCTCGTCGAGCAGCACCACCATCAGGTGGCATTCGGGGTGGTTGCCGGCGACGGCGGCGGCGATCTGCTGGAGCAGGACCGTCTTGCCCGTCTTGGGCGGGGCGACGATCAGGCCGCGCTGGCCCTTGCCGACCGGTGCGAACAGGTCGACGACGCGTCCTGCGGCCCCGCTCGCCGGGTGTTCGAGGCGCAGCCGGTCACGCGGGTGGAGCGGGGTGAGGTCACGGAAGTGCGGGCGGTGGCGCAGCTCTTCGGGCGAGCGCCCGTTCACGCGCTGGATCTCGGTGAGGGTGCGGGGGCCGCCGCGTACGCCTTCGACGGTGTCGCCCTTGCGCAGGCCGTGGCGGCGGATGAGCGCGGGGGAGACCTGGAGGTCGGCGGACGAGGGCAGGCAGTCGGCGGAGCGCAGGTACCCCTTCCCGTTGCCGTCGATGTCGAGGACACCGGTGGCGGTCTGGGTCCTTGGCTGCTCCTGTACAGGGGGGCGTTCGAGTGTGGTGGTCATGGGATGTCCTCTCGGGGACGGGATGCATGTGACATGCGGAAGGAAGGGGGGAGAAGCCGCGGAGGGGAGGGCGCGGAGCGCGCCTCGGGGCGGCGGGAGCATCACCTCGGGTACGACGGGAACGCGTCCCTGGTCGTGCGCGGGAGGTGGTGCGGGAAGCTGGTCCACCGGTCGGAATCGACGGCGTGTCAGCGAGAGAGAGAAATGAACCGGCACCGGCGCCTGAGCGAAGAGGCGTACACAAGTGCTGGGGCTACCGTACCACTGGTGTGGCGGGCCCGACAGTGACCCGCATCTCGGCGACTCACGTCCGCCGGGGTCAACGCGCCGATGGTCCCACCTATTCCCGCGCGTCCTTTGGACCGTGCCGCGTCGCCTCGGGGCGGCTCCGCGGATGAGGGCGCACGCAGTGGACGGTTCGAGAGTGGCAGTGGCCAACTCGCTTGCGGGTCGGCCTGGTTGGGTCGTCGGGTCGGGATACCGACCGGGTAGGCGCTCGGCTCGGTGGGGCGGGTGCACGGAGTGGGGCAGCGGCCGCGGATCCCCGCTCCCGGTGTGCGGTGTGCGGTGTCGGTTCGGCGGCGGCGCATCTACGCTGAACCGGCCGCCTTCGAGCGGTCCGCCGGCCCCTTCGATCCGCCCAGATCACCCGAGGTGAGGACATGACCACGATCGCCGTCATCGGAGCCGGCCCAGGTCTCGGCACGGCCGTCGCCCGGCGGTTCGGCCGCGAGGGCTTCGGGATCGCCCTCGTCTCGCGCGACCAGGAGCGGGTGGACGCGCTGGCCGCCGAGCTCGCGGGCGAAGGACTCACAGCGCGCGGCTTCGCCGCCGACGTGCGCGATCCGAAGGCGCTCGCGGCGGCTCTGGACGCCGTGCCCGAGGCACTCGGCCCCATCGAGGTGCTGCAGTACAGCCCGATTCCGCACCCCGACTTCATGCGGCCGGTCCTGGAGACCCGCCCCGACGACCTCGTCGGACCGATCGAGTTCTCCCTCTACGGGCCGGTGGCCGCCGTACGGCAGGTGCTGCCCGGGATGCGCTCCCTGGGCCGCGGCACCGTCCTGTTCGTCAACGGCGGCAGCGCGGTGATCCCGCATCCCGAGCGGGCGGGCACGTCGATCGCGTTCGCCGCGGAGAGCGCGTACGGCCATCTGCTGCACGACACGCTCGCCCCCGACGGCATCCACGTCGGACAGCTGATCATTCCCGGCGCCATCAGCCCCGGACACCCCCGGAAGGACCCGGGCGCGCTCGCGGAGACCCTCTGGGGCATGCACCGGGACCGGCACGGCTTCCGGCACTTCGCCGACGACCTCGACAGCTGACCCTTTCCGGCCGAATGCCGGACGCGGGTTCCCCGCACGCCCGAAAGCCTTCCCGGAGGTGCTGCGCGCGCTGCTCCGAGCGGACACAATCGATCGTCGTAGGACGCCGACGGTGTCGTGCGACCGTCAACTCGGCCCGCAGCAAGGAGAACCCGGTGGACAACCCGCCCCTCACGCCGCACCGCCTGGACCCCGCCGGCGGCTGTCCGCACGCCGACAACGCGCGGCTGCTCGCGCGGGGCGCCGTCGCGACGGTGCTGCTGCCCGGTGAGGTGCAGGGCGCGGCGGTGCTCGGACACGAGGCGCTACGGGAGTTCCTCGCCCACCCCGACGTCGCGAAGGGGGCCGAGCACTTCACCGCGCTGCGCGAGGGACACGTCACCGCCGGCTGGCCACTGCTGACCTTCGCCACCGTGCAGGGAATGACGACCGCGGACGGTGACGACCACCGGCGGCTGCGGTCCCTGGTCAGCAAGGCCTTCACCACTCGGCGGGTGGAACAACTGCGGCCGCGCATCGTCGATCTGACGGATCGTCTGCTCGACGACCTGGAGGGGGCGGCGCGGGACGGCGGGGGAGTGGCCGACCTGCGCCGGCACTTCGCCCTGCCGCTGCCGATGGGCGTCATCGGTGAACTCCTCGGAGTGGAGGCCGCGTACCTCGACCGGCTCCACCACCTGTCCAACCAGGTCGTCGCCACCGACATCGGCCCCGAGCAGGCCGTCACCGCGAACCGGGAACTCGTCGCCGTGCTCGCCGCGGTGGCGGCCGCACGGGCCGAGAACCCCGGCGACGACCTCACCAGCGCCCTGATCGCCGCCCGGGACGAGGAGGGCGACCGGCTCAGCCAGCAGGAACTCATCGGCACCCTGGTCCTCATGATCATCGCCGGGCACGAGACCACCCTGAACCTGATCACCAACGCCGTGCGGGCGCTCTGCGGGCACCGGGACCAGCTCGAGTCGGTACTGCGGGGCGAGGCGGACTGGGCGGACGTCGTCGAGGAGACGCTGCGCTGGGACGCGCCGGTGAGCTACTTCCCGTTCCGCTACCCCGTGCGGGACCTGACCCTCGACGGGACCGTCATCCCCCGGGGCACCCCGGTGCTCGCCGGATACTCGGCCGCCGGACGCGACCGGGCCGCGCACGGCCCCGACGCCGACCGCTTCGACATCACCCGCGCCCGCCGCACCGGCGCCGCCCGCCACCTCTCCCTCGGGCACGGCGCCCACTACTGCCTCGGCGCCCCGCTCGCCCGGATGGAAGCGACCGTCGCCCTGCGGCGGCTCTTCACGCGCTTCCCCGACCTCGACCTCGCCGTGCCCGAGACGGACCTCACCCGGCACGCCAGTTTCGTGGGGAACAGCGTCCGGGCCCTTCCGGTCCGGCCGGGCGCTGTCCGCCCCTGACCTGCGACTTCGCCCCTTCGGTGGGGTGGGCAAAAAAATATCCGCAGTCCCTGTCGATTCGCCGTGACCCCGTTCGTCGGTGGGGTGTAGGAAGCCCCTGAGCACCTGGAGGAACCATGAAGTACATGCTGCTCGTCTGCGGCGACGACACCGCCGACTGGTCGGGCACGGCGCCCGTCGAACCCTGGGTGGAGGAACTGAGCGTCGAGCACGAGGTACGGCTGCACGGCCACCGGCTGCGGCCGCCGGCCGACGCGGTCACCGTCCGCGTGCGCGACGGCGAAGTGCTGCGCACCGACGGCCCGTTCGCCGAGACCAAGGAGTACATCGCCGGTTTCGACGTCCTCGACTGCGCCACCCTGGAGGAGGCCGTCGCGGCCGCCGCTAAGCACCCGGTCGCGTCCGTCGGCGCCATGGAGGTCCGCGCGTTCTGGGACGAGGAGGAAGCCGAGACCGCGATCCGCCGACTCGAGACGGAGCTGACCGAGGCCGCCCGCGAGCGCGACGTCGAGCGCGCGATGGCCTGCTACGCCCCGGACGTCGACGTCTTCCACCCCGTGAGCGGCGAGGAGCAGAGCGGAATCGACGCCCTCCGCAAGGCCGAGGAACTCCGGTTCTCGACGATCACCGGCCCCGTCGAGCGCGAGGTGTCCGACTACCGCCTCCGCGTCGACGAGAGCATCGCCTTCGGCCACGCCCTGGTGCGGACACGCGCCAAGCTCGCGGACGGCGGGACACTGGACACCACGGAACGCGTCACCACGGGCTACCGGGAGGCGGGCGACCGCTGGCAGATCGTCCACCAGCACAGGTCGGTACCGGCCGGCACCGCCGCCCCCGGAGCCGAGGAGGTCCGGTCATGAAGTACGCCCTGTTCATCTGCACGCCCGTCGGCGGCGAGGAGCTCAGCCCCGAGGAGATCGCCGACGACCCCCGCTTCCTGTCGTACGTCGACGAGGTCCGCACCCGCGACATCGTGAAGGGCGGCGCCCGGCTGCGGCCGGCCGCCGACGCCACCACGGTCCGGGTCCAGGGCGACGAAGTCCTGCTCAGCGACGGCCCGTTCGTCGAGTCGAAGGAGTACGTCGCGGGTATCGACATCATCGAGGTCGCCGACCTCGACGAGGCCATCTCCCTCGCCTCCCGCCATCCGGCCGCACTCGGCGGCGGATCGGTGGAGGTGCGGCCGGTCTGGGAGTGAACGAGGACGTCGAGAAGGCGGTCGCCGCCGCCTTCCACGAGGAATGGGGCCAGGTCGTCGCCACCCTCATCCGGGTGACCGGCGACTGGGACCTCGCGGAGGAGTGCGCTCAGGACGCCTTCGCCCAGGCCCTCGACCGGTGGCGGCGCGACGGAGTGCCGCGCCGCCCCGGTGCCTGGCTGACCACGACAGCGCGCCACCGTGCCCTGGACGTGCTGCGCCGGGAGGCGGTCGGCGCGCGGAAACTGCGGGAGGTGGCGGTGCTGGCACGCGACGACGGACCCGGCGACCCGGATTCCGAGGACGGGAGCGGAGTCCGGGACGACCGGCTCCGGCTGATCTTCACCTGCTGTCACCCCGCGCTGTCCATCGAGGCCCGGGTGGCGCTCACCCTGCGCACCCTGGCCGGGCTGACCACGCCCGAGATCGCGCGGGCCTTCCTCGTCCCCGAGGCGACCATGGCCCAGCGGCTGGTGCGCGCCAAACGCAAGATCCGCAACGCGGGCATCCCGTACCGCGTACCGCCCGCGCATCTGCTGCCCGAGCGCACCACCGGCGTCCTGGGCGTGGTGTACCTGCTGTTCAACGAGGGGTACGCCGCCACCACCGGCGCCGACCTGGTGCGCGCCGGCCTGTGCGCCGAGGCGATCCGGCTCGCCCGCGTCCTGGCCCGGCTGATGCCCGACGAGCCCGAAGTCCTCGGCCTGCTCGCCCTGTTGCTGCTGCACGACGCCCGGCGCGACACGCGCGTCGACGCGGCGGGCGACCTCGTCACCCTGGAGGACCAGCACCGCGCCGCCTGGGACCGGGCCGAGATCGACGAGGGCGCAGCCCTCCTGGAGGCCGTCCTGCGGCGGGGACGCCCCGGGCCATACCAGATCCAGGCCGCCATCGCCGCCTGTCACACCACCGCCGCGACGGCCGGCGACACCGACTGGGCCGACATCGCGGCCCTCTACGGCGAACTCCGGCGCTTCGTCCCCTCCGCCGTCGTCCGGCTCAACCGCGCCGTCGCCGTGGGCATGGCCGACGGCGCCGACGCCGGGCTCGCCCTGGTCGCCGAGTTGGAGGAGGAGGGCGACCTGGCCGCGTACCACCTGCTCCCCGCCACCCGAGCGGACCTGCTGCGCCGCGACGGCCGGACGAAGGAGGCCGTCACGGCGTACGAGCGGGCGCTCGACCTCGTGGAGAACGCGGCCGAGCGGCGGTTCCTGGAGAAACGGCTCGCGGAGTGTCGATCCGCCTAGGGCGTCTTCGTCGGTGGGGTGAGGACACCTCCGCGCTGCGGCCGGGAGGTGTCGGCACCGACCACCGGACACCCCAGGAGGACCCGATGACCACCCCAGCGACCACCCCGCCGTCCACGCCCCGCCCCGACGGCCGGAACGGCCTCCGCGCCCTGTTCGCACGGCGGGCCCGCCCCCGGGCAGGCGCCCCCTTCCCGTCGGCCGCCGCCCGGGAGTCGGGGCGGCCGGATCACGGCGCCCCGGACGTCTGGCTCGCCGGACTGCGTCTCGGGAGCTGACCATGTCCGATGGACGCCGCGCCCGGTGCCCGGTGCCTCTAAGCTCGGCGAGATGTTCTCCCCGCAAGGTCCCACCCTCCGCGAACTGACCGTGCAGGCCCTGTCGTCCGTCGAGCACGGCTACGACCTGCTGGCGCCCAAGTTCGACCACACACCGTTCCGCACGCCCGACACGATCCTCGACGCGGTGGGGCGGGCGCTGGAGCCGCTGGGGCCGTTCGCCGCGGGACTCGACCTGTGCTGCGGAACCGGGGCGGGCATGGAGGTCCTGCGGGAGCTGTGCCGTGAGCGCGTGACCGGCGTCGACATCAGCGCCGGGATGCTCACGGTCGGACGACAGCGGCTCGCCCCCGACGCCACTCCACCCGCGGCGGCACCGGGCGGCGGTTCGCCCGCGGTCTCCTGGGTGCGCGGTGACGCCCGCGCTCTGCCCTTCGGGCCCGCGTTCGATCTGGTCGTGAGCTTCGGCGCGTTCGGGCACTTCCTTCCGGACGAGCTCCCGGGCCTGTTCGCCGGGGTCCACTCCGCGCTGCGCCCCGGCGGACGCTTCGCGTTCCCGATCGCCGCGCCTGCGCCGATCGGCTCGCCCTGGTACTGGGCGCTGCTGGGCTTCGACTCGGTGATGCGGGTGCGCAACGCCGTCCTGCGTCCCCCGTTCGTCATGTACTACAGGGAGTTCCGGCTCGCGGACGTGCGGCGCGAGCTGGCGCGGGCCGGCTTCCGGACGGAGTTGTACGCGCTGCCCGAGTTCGGCCGCCGGAAGGACGGCAGCCCGCGGGCCCGGATGGTCGTGGCCACCAGGCCCGGCACGACGGACCCGAGGACACCCGCCGACCGCCCGTGACGCGCACCCGTCGTGCCGCCCGTCCCGGTGGCACGATCGTCCGCGACGAACAGCACACCCCGCTCCCGCGTCAGCTCCCGCACCGCCGGCAGATAGCCCGGCGGCGGCACCAGCACCCCGGCCTCTCCCTG
>NZ_JBEZHO010000037.1:0-89867 GCF_040650615.1 Streptomyces sp. NPDC048643 | reverse complement strand
GAAGTCAGCCCCTCCGGCGCTTGAGGAGCGGGGGGTCCGGGGGCAGCGCCCCCGGGTACGGGACGGGTAGGGGCGGAGGGGGCGAAAGACGCCTACGCGCCCCGGGTCAGGGACAGCAGGTCGCGGGCCGGGCCCGTGGGCCGGTGGCCGGTGGGCCAGACGGCGCGGAGGTCCCGGGCCAGCCGGACATCCGCGAGCGGAATGCTCACGAGCCGCCGCCCGGACAACTCCTCCCCGAGGGCGAGTTCACTGAGCACGGCGGGCCCCGCCCCACTCACCGCCGCCGCCTTCACCGCGGTGGTGGAGGACAGCTCGATGAGCGGACGCGCGAGCCCCCCGAGCGCGGCGTCGAGCACCTGCCGCGTCCCCGACCCCTCCTCCCGGAGGATCAGCGGCGTGTCCGCCAGCTCGGCCGCGGCGAGCGGAGCGCGGCGGCGCGCCCAGGGATGCCCGGGCGCCGTGACCACGATCAGCCGGTCGCGCGCGATGACGGTGGCGTCGAGCCCGGTCGGCACGGAGAGCCCCTCGACGAATCCGAGGTCCGCCTCCCCGGCGAGGAGCCGCTCGGCGACGGCGGCCGAGTTCCCCGCGCGCAACGACACCGCCGTGTCGGGCCGCTGGGCGCGCAGGGCGATCAGCCAGCCGGGCAGCAGGTACTCGGCGATCGTCATGCTCGCGGCCACCCGCAGCCGTGAGTCCCGCCGGTCCCGCAGCGCCTGCGCCCCCGCGTCGAACGCCTCGGCCGCGTCGACCACCCGGCGCGCCCAGTCCGTGACGAGGGCTCCCTCGTGGGTGAGCCGGGAGCCGCGCGGAGAACGGTCCACGAGCGCCACGCCGAGCTGACGTTCCATGGAGCGGATCCGGCTGCTGGCGGCCGGCTGCGTGATCCCCAGCTCGCGTGCGGCGCGCCCGAGGCTCCCGAGCCGCGCCACCGCGAGCAGCAGTTCCAGCGCGCCCAGATCGGGCACCCGGTGCGCGATCCCGCGTCCGGCCCGTTCCTCACCAGCACTGCTACTCATAAACTCAGCTTATGCCCTCATAGGTGCAAGCTCCCTGGTGGGGAGCCCGGACCCGCGCGACCGTGGGGGCATGGTCACCGCAGCCCAGCCCTTCTCCGCCGACCCGGCCGACGCCGTCCGTGTCACGCGGTCCCCGCACACGACTCGGGACCGGGCCGTCGCCGCGGTCCGTCATCTCGGCCCGAACTGGTACGCGTCGGTGATGGGCACGGCGATCGTGGCGACGGCGGGCGCGGGGCTGCCGGTCCAGGTGCCGGGGCTGCGCACGGCCTGCGCCGTGGTGTGGGCGCTGTCCCTCACGATGCTGGTGGCGCTGCTCGCCGCCCGTGCCGTGCACTGGAGGCACCACCCCGACCAGGCCCGGGCGCATCTCCTCGACCCGGCGACGGCCCCGTTCTACGGGTGCCTCGCGATGGCGCTGCTCGCCGTCGGCGGCGGGACCCTGGTGGTCGGCGCGGACTGGATCGGAACAGGGGCGGCGGTCGCCGTGGACACCGTCCTGTTCACGGCCGGGACCGCGCTCGGACTCGCCGCCGCGGTGGCCGTCCCGTACCTCATGGTCGTCCACCACCGGATCGAGCCGGGGCAGGCGTCCCCGGTGTGGCTGCTGCCGCTCGTCGCCCCGATGGTGTCGGCGGCCCTCGGCCCGCTGCTGGTGCCGCATCTGCCGGCCGGTCAGCCCCGCCAGACGCTGCTCCTCGGCTGCGTCGCGCTGTTCGGGCTCAGCCTGCTCGCCGTCCTCGTGATGCTGCCGATGGTGTTCGCCCGGCTCGTCACCTCGGGTCCGCCGCCCCTCGCGCTGACCCCGACGCTGTTCCTGGTGCTCGGCCCGCTGGGCCAGTCGACGACCGCGGTCGGCAAGTTCGCCGACGTGGCTCCGGGTGCGCTGTCCGCCTCGTACGCCCGGGGCTTCGCCTTCTTCGCCGTCCTCTACGGCGTTCCCGTCATGGGGTTCGCCCTGCTGTGGCTCACGCTGGCCGCCGCCCTGGTCGTCCGGGCCCGCCGCCGGGGCATGGGCTTCGCGATGACCTGGTGGGCGTTCACCTTCCCGCTGGGCACCTGCGCGACCGGGGCGGAGAGCCTGGCCCGGCACACCGGCCTGGCCGCCTTCGACGTCCTCGCCGTCACGCTCTACGCCCTGCTGGTGGCCGCGTGGTCGGTGGCCGCCGTGGGCACCGCCCGGGGCCTGATCAGCGGCCGGCTGCTCGCAGCGCCGCGCTGAGCCTCCCCGGTGCCTCGGCCATCGAGGGCCCGTACCAGGTCAGCATTCGGCCGTCGACCAGGGCGCAGGGGGTGCCCGGGAAGGACTCGGGTCCGTCGTCGGGGGTGAAGCGGTACGGCTCGTCGGGCAGGACGACCAGGTCGGGGGAGGCGGCGGTCAGTTCGGCGAGCGGGACGCGCGGGTAGCGGTCCTCGTGGTCGGCGTACAGGTTGTCGACGCCGAGTCGCGCGAGCACGTCACCGGCGAACGTGTCCCGGCCGAGCACCATCCAGGGCCGCCGCCAGACGGGCACGACCGCGCTGCGGCGGTGCTCGGGCGCGGGCGGCTCGGCCCACGCGGCCTCCGCCGCGTCCAGCCACCGGGGACGACCGCGCGCCCCGCAGGCCCGGAGCACCCGGTCGAGTTCGCGCAGGGCATCCGGCACGTCCCGCACCTCGGTGACCAGGACCTCGATGCCGGCCTGGCGCAGGGCGGTCAGATCGGGCTCCCGGTTCTCCTCCTCGTTGGCGACGACGAGGTCGGGCGCGAGCCGTGCGACGGTGTCGACGTCGGGGTTCTTGGTGCCGCCGATCCGTTGGACGTCGAGGCCCGCGGGGTGGGTGCACCAGTCGGTGGCGGCCACGAGGACGCCCGGCAGGGACACCGCCACGGCCTCGGTGAGGGAGGGCACGAGCGACACCACGCGCGGGCCCTTCGGCCGCCTCTCCCCCGTCGTCGGGACGTGGTCGGTCGCGCCCGGTGCCACCGGTCAGCGCCTGCCGAAGCGGTGCCGGTCCTCCACCGCGTCGATGTGGTCGGCGACCTCCACGACGATCACGCGGGTGTCCGGCACGGTGGCGCGCCAGCGGTGCCGGACGCCGCCCGTCAGGTAGAGCGTGTCGCCGCGTCCGAGGCGATGGGCGCGGCCCTCCGCCTCCACCTCGACGGCGCCGTCGCACACGTACATCAACTTGTCGTTGCGGTGCTGGAGTTCGCGTCCCTCGTCGTGGTCGCCGGTGAACTCGGTGGCGTGCAGCTGGTGGTGACCGCGCACCAGGGGGCGCACCTCCGCTTCGGGACCGAACTCGGCGCTCGCGTCGGCGCGCACGACATCGACACTGCACGCCGGGTCGGCCGCGGCGAGCAGTTCGGCGGCGGTGGTGTCGAGGGCTCCGGCGACTCTCTCCAGGGAACTTCTGCTGGGCCGCGCCCGCTCGTTCTCCACCTGGCTGAGAAAGGGAACCGACAGGCCACTGCGTTCGGCCACGACGGCGAGGGTGAGTCGCAGCGCCCGGCGCCTCCGGCGAACGGCCGCACCCACGCGAAGCGGTTGTTCTTTGTGGTCGCCCATCGCTCCGGCTCCCTCCCTCGTCTCGTCGGTCCACGAACCGTCCGGTTTCCGGCCCGCTCCTTCTGATGAGTTGTTTGCACCCTACGCATGTTCGGCAAACCGTTTCATGGACCCGTCACATCGCTGTCACATCGAGGGAGTGTGAGGGTTACAGTTCGCGCCGGACCGGCCTCCTCGCGCCCCTTCGCACCCGGCTCTCCCACGCGGCACGAGACGACCCGCCGACCGGGCGGCGCCGACGCTCCGGACCGGGTCACCGCGCCAGGACGACGTGAAGTGAGGTGCTCCGGGGCCCGGTTGGCCGTCGGAGCGGACCGCCGGACGCGGCCGCGCCACCGTCAGCAGTTGTCCGGATCTCTCCTCGTACGCCAGTACGCGACCGCCGGTCGCCCTCGCCCGGGTGTGCGGGCCGGCATCCGCGCGGTACCCGGCCGGCGTCCGGAAGGGAGGGATTCGCCGGTCCGGGAAAGCCCCGAGGGGTGGTCCTCGTCGCCCCGGTCAAGACCGGTGCGGCGAGGACCACCCCTCGGAGTGAACCGTCCGCCACCCTTGGGGGTGAACCGCTCGACGGCTACTGCGGGGTCATCCGCTGCACCATGTCCGGGTGCTCCTTGAGCCACGCGGACACGGCGTCCTCCTCGTGTCCCTGCCCGCGCTGCTTGATCTCGCTCTCCAGGCTGCCGAGTTCGGCCTCGCTCATCCTGAAGTTCTTGATCCACTCGGTGAGCTTCGGGTACTGACCCGGGAACTTCTTGCTGGAGATGGTGCGGATCGTGTTGCCCTCGCCGAACAGCTTCTTGTCGTCGGCGAGCTTGGTGAGCTTGTACTCGCTGTAGGCCCAGTGCGGCGACCACAGCACGACCGCGACCGGCTCCTTCTTGGCGTACGCGCGCTTCAGCTCGGCGAGCATCGCGGGCGTCGAGCCGTCGACGACCTTGTACTCCTTGTCGAGGCCGTAGCCCGGAAGGACCTTCTTCTTCAGGAGGTTCATCTCACCGGTGCCCGGCTCGATACCGATGATCTTCCCGCCGAAGGTCTTCGACTTGCCCTTGAGATCGGCGAGGGACTTGACGTCCTTCACGTACGAGGGGACCGCGACCTCCAGGGAGGTCGGCTTGTACCAGGTACCGAGGTCGTTCAGGTCCTTCTTGTGCTGGTCCCAGTAGTTGGACTGGGCGTACGGCAGCCAGGCGTCGAAGTTGAGGTCGAGGTCGCCGGAGGCCAGGCCGGTGTAGACCGGGCCGACGTCCATCTGCTTCAGGTTGAGCGTGTAGCCGCGACGGGCCAGCACGTTCTTCCAGAGGTAGGTGACGGCGACGTCCTCGTCCCAGGGGAACCAGGCGACGTCCAGCGCGCGCTTGGCCTCGGCCGGGGTCCCGGCGGAAGCGTTCTTGACCGGGGCCAGCTTGTCGACGACGCCGGGGTTCTTCTTCAGCCAGGCGCGCACGGCGTCCTGCTGCTTGCCCTTGCCGACCTTGTTGATCTCGGCCTCGAGGTCGGTGAGCTGCTTCTCGGTCATCTTGAAGTTCTTCAGCCACTGGCCGACGACCGGGTTGTCCTGGGCGAAGCCCTTGCGGGACAGCGTGTGCACGCCGTCGCCCTTGCCCCAGGCGCCCTTGGGGTCCTTGAGCTTCTTCAGCTTGTAGTCGCTGTAGGCCCAGTGCGGCGACCACAGGGTGGCGACGATCGGCTTCTTCGCGGCGTAGTCGCGCTTCAGCTCGGCCAGCATCGCCGGCGTGGAGCTGTCGACGACCTTGTACTCCTTGTCGAGCCCGTACGCCTTGAGCACCTTGCTCTTGAGCAGGCCCATCATTCCGGCGCTGGACTCGATGCCGGTGATCTTGCCCCCGAAGGTGCCGGCCTTGCCCTTGAGGTCCTCCAGGGAGTCGATGCCCTTCATGTAGGCGGGCACCGACAGCTCCAGGGACGTCGGCCCGTACCAGGAGCCCAGGTCGTCGAGCTGCTTGCCGTACTTCTTCCAGTACTGCGCGTGCGTGGTCGGCAGCCAGGAGTCGGTCTCGAAGTCGACGTCGCCCTGGGCGAGCGAGGTGTAGAGCGGGCCGGCGTCGAACTGCTTGACGTCGACCTGGTAGCCGCGCTCCTCCAGGATCTCCTTCCAGAGGAAGGTGGAGGCGACGCCCTCGTCCCAGGGGATGTAGCCGATGGTGACCTTCTTGCCCTGGCCGACGTTCTCGCCGTCGGCCGCGGTGGAGGGCGAGCCCGCACCGCCGAAGACACCCATGCCGCCCGCGACCAGGGCGAGGACGACGACGCCCGCCATGGCCACGACGGGACGCGGACGGTACGACCAGATCTTCAGGCCCTGTGCGGCGCGCAGCTTGGCGGCGGCGCGACGGCCGAGCGGGGAGACCTGGGTGCCCAGCGCGCTGGTCATGCGGTCGAGGTAGATGGCGAGGATCACGATGGCGACGCCGGCTTCGGAGCCGAGGCCGACGTTCAGCTGGCCGATGGCCTCGTTGACGTCGCCGCCGAGACCGCCGGTGCCGACCATGCCCGCGATGGCGGCCATGGACAGGCCCAGCATGATGACCTGGTTGACGCCCGCCATGACGGTGGGCAGCGCCAGCGGAAGCTGGATGCGCAGCAGGGTGTTGCGCGGGGTGGTGCCGAACGCGTCGGCGGCCTCGACCAGTTCCTTGTCGACCTGCCGGATGCCCAGCTCGGTCATGCGGACACCGGGGGCCAGCGCGAAGATCAGGGTGGCGACGATGCCGGCGGGGGCACCGGTGCCGAAGAACAGGATCGCCGGGATGAGGTAGATCATCGCGGGCAGCGTCTGCATGAAGTCGAGCACGGGCCGCACGATGCCGCTGACCCGGTCGGAGCGGGCCGCCCAGATGCCGACGGGCACCGAGACGACGAGCGCGATGAGCGTCGCGACGAGGACCAGCGAGAGGGTCACCATCGCGTCCTCCCACAGTTCGAGGGAGTCGATGAAGGCGAAGCCCACGAAGGTGAGGACACCGGCGGAAGTGCCGCGCAGCCAGAAGGCGATGACGGCGAAGATGCCGGCGAGGAGGAGCGGCTGGGGCGCCTGGAGGACGGCGTCGATGCCGTCGTAGGTGCCGGAGAACACGGTCTTGAGGAAGTCGAAGAGCCACGCCATGTGGTTCAGCAGCCAGTCGACCGCGTCGTTGACCCAGTCGCCGAAGGGGATCCTAGGCACCGGCCTTCACCTCCTCGTTCCGCGGGCTGGGACACGGCTCGGGCGTGCCCTGTTCGTCGCCGAGGAAGCCGACGAGGCGCTGCCGGGGGACGACCCCGACGAGGGTGTGCTTCGTGTCGACGACCGCGACCGGGTGGGTGAGACGGGCGCTGATCGCGCAGAGGTCCACGAAGGAGGTGTCCGGCGCGGCGGTCTCGCACGCGCAGTCGGCCTCGTCGCCACGTATCGCGGTGTCCATGACGGCGCCCGCGGTCAGTACACGCGAGCGGTCGACGTCCTGGGTGAAGGAGGCGACGTAGTCGTCGGCGGGGCGCACGAGGATGTCCTCGGCGCTGCCTGTCTGGACGATGCGGCCGTCGCGCATGACGGCGATCCGGTCGCCCAGGCGCATGGCCTCGTTCAGGTCGTGGGTGATGAAGACGATGGTCTTCTTCAGCTTCTTCTGGAGCTCGATCAACTGGTCCTGCATGTCGCGGCGGATCAGCGGGTCGAGGGCGCTGAACGACTCGTCCATGAGCAGCAGGTCGGCGTCGGTGGCGAGCGCGCGGGCGAGACCCACGCGTTGCTGCATACCGCCGGACAGCTCGTCGGGCCAGGACTTCTCCCAGCCGGCGAGGCCGGCCAGTTCGAGGGCCTTGGTCGCCCGCTCCTTGCGCTCGGCCGCCGGGACGCCCTGGACCTCCAGGCCGTAGGCGGCGTTCTCCAGCACGCTGCGGTGCGGGAACAGCGCGAAGTGCTGGAAGACCATGCTGATCTTGCGGGAGCGGACCTCGCGCAGGTCGCGGGCGCTCAGGCCGGTCAGGTCCTGGCCGTCGAAGCGCACGTGTCCGGCGGTGGGCTCCAGCAGTCCGTTGAGCATGCGCAGCAGCGTGGACTTGCCGGATCCGGACAGGCCCATGACGACGAAGATCTGGCCCGGCTCGACGGTGAAGGACGCGTCGATCACGGCGGCGGTGGTGCCGTCGGCGCGCAGTTCCTCACGGTCGACTCCGTCACGGAGCCGCTCCACGGCCGCTTCTGGTCGTCTTCCGAACACCTTGTACAGATGGTCGGCCTCAAGCCTGGATGACACGTGGTGCCTCTCGGTCGGACAGGGGAACGGGCTGAACGAACGCCTACGACGTTCCCGACAACTGGTGGCGGTTGAATGCACAACCGAGTTCGCTCAGAGGCGGCGCCTGCCCACGCTTACACAATGCAAACACGGGAGTGGTCCAGGTCACTGTCAGTGGCGTACGGCATGATGCGGTTCGTGACACAGCAGACTCGACGACTCATGCTCCTCGACACCGCCTCGCTGTACTTCCGCGCCTATTTCGGCGTGCCGGAATCCGTGCGGGCCCCGGACGGCACGCCGGTGAACGCCGTGCGCGGGCTGCTGGAGTTCATCGACCGCCTGGTCAAGGACCACCATCCCGACGACCTGGTGGCCTGCATGGACGCGGACTGGCGTCCGCAGTGGCGGGTCGACCTGATCCCGTCGTACAAGGCGCACCGGGTGGCGGTCGAGACCGAGACCGGCCCGGACGAGGAGGAGGTGCCGGACACCCTCTCGCCGCAGGTGCCCGTCATCGAGGACGTCCTGGACGCGCTGGGCATCGCCCGCGTGGGCGTCGCGGGGTACGAGGCGGACGACGTGATCGGCACCTTCACCGGCCGCGCCACCGGCCCGGTGGACATCGTCACCGGCGACCGCGACCTCTACCAGCTCGTCGACGACGCGCGCGGGGTGCGCGTCCTGTATCCCCTCAAGGGCGTCGGGACGCTCCAGCTCACTGACGAGGCCTGGCTGCGCGAGAAGTACGGAGTGGACGGCACGGGGTACGCGGATCTGGCGACGCTGCGCGGCGACCCGAGCGACGGGCTGCCCGGGGTGCCCGGGATCGGCGAGAAGACCGCGGCCAAACTGCTCGCCGAGTTCGGTGACCTGGCCGCGATCATGGCCGCGGTCGACGACCCGAAGGCGAAGTTGACCCCTTCGCAGCGCAAACGTCTCGCAGAGTCGCGGCCCTACGTCGCCGTGGCGCCCACCGTGGTCAAGGTCGCCGGTGACGTGCCGCTGCCCGAGGTGGACACGACCCTGCCGCGCGCCCCGCGCGACCCCGCCGCACTGGACGAACTCGCGGCGCGCTGGGGTCTCGGTGGATCGCTGCACCGACTCCTCGCCACGCTGGAGACATAGCAGAACCCTTCCGGCATAACTGGTGGCGCCCACGCATGGGTGCCACCAAGGAAGGAGTGCTAACTTAGGTAAGCCTAACTATGTTGACCAGGAGGCAGTCATGGCAGAGCGCCCGGAACGCAAGCCCAGGAAGCCGCACTCCGCGACGGTCGTCCGCACCGAGCGGCTGACCGCGCACATGCAGCGGGTCGTGCTGGGCGGCGAGGGCCTCGCCGACTTCGCCACGGGCACCAGCACGGACCACTACGTGAAGCTGTTGTTCGGCGCCGAGGGCGTGACCTACCCGGAGCCCTTCGACCTGCAGCGCATCCGCGAGGAGTTCCCGCGCGAGCAGTGGCCGGTGACCCGCACGTACACCGTGCGCGCCTGGGACCCCGAAGTGCGCGAGCTGACCCTGGACTTCGTGGTGCACGGCGACGAAGGACTCGCCGGCCCCTGGGCGTTGAAGGTGCAGCCGGGCGAAGTCGTCCGTTTCATGGGCCCCGGCGGCGCCTACGCCCCGGACACCGACGCCGACTGGCATCTGCTCGCCGGTGACGAGAGCGCGCTGCCGGCCATCGCCGCCGCCCTGGAATCGCTGCCCGACGGCTCCGTGGTCCGCGCCTTCGTCGAGGTCTCGGGCCCCGAGGAGGAGCAGAAGATCGACTCCGACGCGGACGTCGTCTGGCTGCACCGCGGGGACCGGCCGGTCGGCAGGGCCCTGGTCGAGGCCGTACGCGGCCTGGAGTTCCCGGCGGGCCGGGTGCACGCCTTCGTCCACGGCGAGGCGGGCTTCGTCAAGGAACTGCGCAAGCTCTTGCGCGTCGAACGCGAGATCCCGCGCGACGACCTGTCCATCTCCGGCTACTGGCGCCTCGGCCACAACGAGGACGGCTGGCAGGCGTCGAAGCGGGAGTGGAACGCCCAGGTGGAGGCGGAGCAGGAGGCGTCGGCCTGACACCCACCACCCCGGCAGCACCAGGAGGCGGCGACCGCGGCGCGGGCCGCCTCCTGACGTATGCGCGCGGGCCGGTCGGGCGCCCGTGACCCCGTGGAGCACTGCGGATCGGCGCCCACCCGCGGTGAGTTGACGTCACGTCATAGCGTGACCCCGGCCACGAGCCGAAGCCGCCCAGCACACGGCCACAGGCGCAGGCGCAGGCAGGTACAGGCGCAGGCAGGCGCAGGCACAGACACGGGAAGCGGCGCCCCTCCCCCACCATGTGCACCCGGCAGAGCCGCTGACGGCGGCGCACCCAGTGACACCGGCACACCCGGTGTCGGCAGCGCACCGGTGAGAGCAGCGCACCCCCGATCCTCCTGGACGGCGGTGGCCCGCCCGCTCCGATCCACGCCCGACGGGCGGCGGGAGCGCACGACTCCACACCCCCGGCAGCCCCGTGAGGACTTCGGCCCGTCGTCGACACGGCCGCGTCACGCGAGCGAAACAGGGCCTCCCTAATTTCTGTCACCCGACAGGAATCCCGTTCGCCCTTCCGCGCCGAAGGCAGGTGCCGCCGTGACCACCACCGCTCCCTCCGACGTACGCCCCGATCCGCCGCAGTCCCCCGACGACCGCTCCCTGACCGCGTTCGGCTACCGCCAGGAGCTGCACCGCAGCCTCGGCCGGTACGCCTCGTTCGCCGCCGGCTTCTCCTTCATCTCCGTCCTCACGACCGTCTTCCAGTTCTTCGCGTTCGGCTACGCCTTCGGCGGTCCCGTCTTCTTCTGGACCTGGCCGGCCGTCCTGATCGGCCAGCTCGCGGTGGCGGCCTGCTTCGCCGAACTGGCCGCGCGCTACCCGATCTCCGGCGCGATCTACCAGTGGTCCTCGCGCCTGTCGAACCTCTCCTTCGGCTGGTTCGCGGGCTGGATCATGGTGATCGGACAGGTCGTGGTGGTCGCCGCCGCGGCGCTCGCGCTGCAGATGGTGCTGCCCGCGATCTGGTCCGGCTTCCAAGTCGTGGGCGACGACCCCGCCCCGACCAGCCCGGACGGCGCGGCCAACGCGGCCGTCCTCGGCGTCGTCCTGCTCGTCCTCACCACGCTGGTCAACGTCCTCGACAACCGGGTGATGTCCGTGGTCAACCGGATCGGCGTCACCGCAGAGATCATCGGCGCCGTCCTGATCGTCGTGCTGCTGCTCACCCACTCCGAGCGCTCCCCCGGCATCACCTTCCACACCGGCGCGGGCGGGACGGGCCTGCTCGGGGCGCTGATGGTGGGCTCGTTCATGGCCGCCTACGTGATGATCGGCTTCGACAGCGCCGGCGAGATGAGCGAGGAGACCCACAACCCCCGCCGCACCGCGCCCCGTACGATCCTCACCGCCCTCGGCGCGGCCGGTCTGCTCGGCGGCCTGATCGTGCTGGGCGGACTGCTGGCCGCGCCGAGCCTGACCGACGGCCGCCTCGGCGTCGACGGTCTCAGCTACGTCCTCACGAGCAGCCTGGGTGACGGTGTGGGCCGCGCGCTGCTCGCGGACGTGGTGGTAGCCGTCGCGGTGGCCACCCTGGCGATCCAGACCGCCGCCTGCCGCATGCTCTTCTCGATGGCGCGCGACCGGCAGCTCCCCTTCTCGGGACGGCTCGCGAAGGTCAACCCGCGCACCGGCATGCCGAGCGCCCCCGCCCTGGTCGTCGGTGTCCTCGCCGCCGCGCTGCTCCTCCTGAACTTCGCCTCGCCGGACGCGTTCCTCGCCATCGGCACCACCTGCATCGTGATGTTGTACCTCGCGTACGCGATGGTCACCGGCCCCCTGCTGGTGCGCAGGCTGCGCGGAGAGTTCTCCGCCGACGGCACCGACGAGACGGGCGCCCCGCTCTTCTCGCTCGGCCGCTGGGGCGTCCCGGTCAACGCGCTCGCCCTCGTCTACGGCCTCTTCATGACCGTCAACCTCGCGTGGCCGCGCGCCACGGTGTACGACCCGGCGGGCGGGCACTGGTACTTCCAGTGGTTCACCCTGCTCTTCCTCGGCGTCACCCTGGTCGCGGGCGCGGCGTACCGCGCGTACCGGACGCGGGCGGCGGCACCGGAGGCGGCCGCGGCCTCGTACGCTTGACCAGGTGAGACGCAAGCCCCGGATCCCGCCCTCTCCCCTCCCGCAGCGCCACGGGGTCGACCCCGTGCGGATCAGGCTGCCGTCGGAGGGGAGCTGGGCCACCGTCCGGGAGCACCTGGTGGAGCGGCTGGCGGCGGGGGACGGGGTCGTCGACGCGATGCTGGGCGAGGGGCTGTTCGTCGGCGAGGACGGACGGCCCCTGACCGCCTCGACGACCTATGAGCCGGGGATGTTCGTGTGGTTCCACCGGGAGCTGCCGGACGAGGAACGGGTGCCGTTCCCGCTGGAGGTGGTGTACCGCGACGAACACATCGTGGTCGCCGACAAGCCGCACTTCCTCGCCACCACCCCGCGCGGCAGCCATGTGGCCGAGACGGCCCTCGCGCGACTGCGCCGGGAGCTGGACCTGCCGGAGCTGGGCGCGGCGCACCGGCTGGACCGGCTGACCGCCGGCCTGGTGCTGTTCACCGTGCGGCCCGGGGAACGCGGCGCCTACCAGTCGCTGTTCCGTGACCGGCTGATCGCCAAGGAGTACGAGGCGGTGGCCCCGTACGATCCCGGTCTCGTCCTCCCCCGTACGGTGCGCAGCCGCATCCTCAAGGAGCGCGGGGTGATGGCCGCGCGCGAGGTGGCGGGCGAGCCGAACGCGGTCACCCGGGTGGAGCTGGCGGAGCACCGGGGCGGACTCGGGCGCTACCGGCTCACGCCGAGCACCGGGCAGACCCACCAACTCCGCGTCCACATGACGGCGTTGGGAGTGCCGTTGCTCGGCGATCCGCTCTACCCGGAGGTGACCGGGCCGGTGCCGGCCGGTGACTTCCGGCGTCCGCTGCAACTGCTGGCGCGGGTACTGGAGTTCACCGATCCGGTCACCGGAGCGGCCCATCGCTTCGTCACTGGACGGGAGTTGGAGGCATGGGCCGCGTACGACGCCTGGTCGGGGGGCCCGGCCGGGGATCAGTAGCCGCGCCACCAGCGCACGAGACGCTGCCAGGCGCCGAGCCGGTGGGCGGGCTCAGGTGCCGGGGCCGGCTGGGCGGGTGCCGGGTGCGCCGCGGACGCGGTCGGCGCCGCACCCTCGCTGGTGACCTGCCAGCCGGGCCGCTGGACGGGCAGCGCGCGGACCGAGGGCCGCTGCATGACGTCCTGCGGCGGCCGGGGCTGGAAGCGTACGGGCAGGTCCACGAGGTGGCGTGACGACATGGACCCGCGCCAGCGCAGGTCGCTCTCGGGGCCGTCGAGTTCGACGTCGGGCAGCCGCAGCAGCAGCGCGTCGACGCCGACGTCGGCGATGGCGCGGCCGATGTCCTGGCCGGGGCACTCGTGGGGCCCGCCGCCGAAGGCGAGGTGGGAGCGGTTGCCCTGCATGTTGGCGGCCAGGTCGGGACGGACGCGGGGGTCGATGTTGCCCGGCGCGATCCCGAAGAGGAGTCCGTCGCCCTTGCGGATGCGCTGACCGCCCAGTTGGGTCTCCTGCTTCGCGAAGTAGCCGAGGACGGCGCTGAACGGCGGTTCGTTCCACAGGGACTGCTCGACCGCCTCGGGCACCGTCATCTGCCCGCCGTTGAGCTGGGCGCGGAAGCGCGGGTCGGTGAGGACCATGCGCAGCACGTTGGCGATGAGGTTGGCGGTGGCCTCGTAGGCGGCGAGGAGGACGAGCCGCAGGTGCTGGGCGACCTCGTCGTCGGTGAGTCCGGCCGGGTGGTTGATGAGGTGGCTGGTGAAGTCGTCCTCGGACCTGGCGCGGCGCCGCGCGGTGTGCTGGGTGAGCACGCTCATCACGTACTCGTTGCTGGCGATGGCGGTGTCGGTGCCCTTGAGCAGGTCGCGGGTGGCCTGCACCATACGGTCGTTGTAGTCCTCGGGCATGCCGATGATCTCGCAGAGCACGGACATCGGCAGGTGCTCGGCGAACTGTCCGACCAGGTCGGCCTCGCCGAGTTCGCAGAAGTCGTTGACCAGGCGCTGGGTGGCGCGGTTGATGTAGCGGCGCAGGCTGCGGAAGTCGATGGTGGACATGGCGCCGGTGACCGCTCCGCGCAGCCGCAGGTGTTCGTCGCCCTCGACGTGGGAGCAGATGGGCTGCCAGGCGATGTGGGGGGCCAGCGGGTGGTCGTCGCCCGCGGTGCCGTCCTGGACGGCGCTCCACAGCCGGCTGTCGCGGGCGAAGTGGGAGGGCGTACTGACCATGTGGAGGTTCTCGCCGTGCCCGAGGACGACCCAGATCGGCACGTCGTTGTGGAGCAGCACGGGGGCGACGGCGCCGTGTTCGGCGCGGAGTTTCTCGTACAGGGCGCCCAGGTCCTCCGCCTCCGGGCCGTAGAGGCGGCGCAGGCCGCCCGGGCCGGTGCCGTGGGCGGGGCAGCCGGGCGGCGGGCCGAGTGTGGGGTCCTGGGTGCCGGTCAGGGAGTGGGATTCAGGCGTCACGATGATCGCTCCGAAGCTGAAATGAGAGCTTGTGAAGGGGAGTTGTCGTGCGGGTGCCGTCGCCGTACGGGTCTCAGGCGGGCGACGAGGTCATCGCCAGCGAGTGCAGGAACCGCATCAGCGTCATCAGGGTGTCCCGGCTCGACGCTCTGCGCCGGGCGTCGCACTTCACGATCGGGATCTCGTCGGGCAGGTCGAGCGCGGCCCGCAGTTCCTCGACGGGGTACCGCGGCGCGTCGGGGAAGTCGTTCATGGCGACGACGAACGGCACGCCGCGTTCCTCCAGGCGGCCGATGACGTCGAAGCTGACCTCCAGCCGGCGGGTGTCGATCAGCACCACGGCACCGAGGGCTCCCTCGAACAGGCCGTTCCACAGGAACCAGAAGCGTTCCTGGCCGGGGGTGCCGAACAGGTAGAGCACCAGTTGGTCGGTGATGGAGATCCGGCCGAAGTCCATGGCCACCGTGGTCGCCGTCTTGGTCTCGGACCCGTAGTTGTCGTCGATTCCGATGCCGGCCTGCGTCATGGTCTCCTCGGTCGTCAGTGGCTTGATCTCACTGACGGAGCCCACCATGGTCGTCTTGCCGACTCCGAAGCCGCCCACGATCACGATCTTGACCGCCGCCTGCGTGGTGTGCGGGAGGTGGTCCTCGGCGCGAGGGCCCGTGATGGTGTCAGAGCTTTTGAAGTCCATGCATCACCGCTTCGAGGAGGGAACGGTCGGGGAGCGCCTGACGGACGATCGGGGCGCGCGCCTTCACCAGTTCGGCCGCCAGCAGCTCGGTGAGCAGGACGGTCACCACGCTGAACGGCAGGTTGAGATAGGCCGAGAGCTCGGCCACGGACAGAGGGGCCTTGCACAGCCGCAGCAGGGCGGACTGCTCCGGCTGGGTGGCGGGGGGCGGTGACTCGGCGCGCGCCACGACGAGGGTGACGAGGTCGAGTTCGGCCCGGTCGCCGTTCTCGGCGCCGCCCGTGAGGACGTAGAGGCGCTCGGGGTTCTTCGGTTTGCCCTCGCCGTCCTCCCCCTCGGGGCCTTCGGGGCCCGCGAGGGGGACGTCCGTCGTGACGGGTTCGGGGGGCCCTTCCTCGGGTTGGCGCCGCCGGCGTTGCGGAGGAGTCATACGGTCTGCCCGTTGCGCCGCGGCGGGCTCGTCAGATGGGCGCCGATGCGGACGACGAGGTCGCGCATGCGGTTGCTCATCAGGCCGGGCTCGGCGGTCTGGTTGGCGAGCACCGCGAGGTAGGCGTTGGGGCCCGCCGACATCAGGTAGAAGTAGCCGCCGTTGATCTCGATGATCACCATGCGCATCCGGCCGTCGCTGTTGGGGATCTCGCCCGCCACCGCTCCGGCGAGGCTCTGCAGGCCGGCGCAGGCCGCGGCGACGCGGTCGGCGGCGTCCGGGTCGCCGCCGTAGCGGGCGATGCGCAGTCCGTCGGCGGAGAGCACGACGATCTGCCGGATGCCCGGCACCCCGTCGGCGAGATCCTTGAGCATCCAGTCGAAGTTCGCTCGCTGCTGGATCACTTGAGGTCCCCCTCGTCATCGCCCTCGGCAGGGGCCGGCTGGTTGTCCGTGCTGAATGCGGTCGGGTCGGGGTCGCCCTTGAGGCCGTTCATGAACGCCTCGACCCACAGGCCGGGTTCGGGCTCGTCCTTCTCCTCCGGTTCGGGCGCGGGCGCCCACGAGGGTCCGGTGCCGGCGGCCTCCGCGGCCTCCAGCGCCCGTGCCTCGGCGATCCGCTGGCTGAGGGGCACCTTGACCCGACTGCGGCGCTGCGGCAGGCCGTTCGGCGCCCACTCGGTGACGACCGGGACGTCGTCCTCGCGGGGGTCGCGGGGGTCGCCGCTCGACGAGGGGACGCGGGGTCCGGTGGTGGGGCGGCGTTTCTTGGGCTTACGGGCGGGAGCCTCGACCCCGCCGTTGTCGATGCCCGTCACGGAGGTGGCTCCGATGCCGTGCGCGAGACCGGGCGCGAAGTCGGTGGTGAGCATGTCGCGCGGGGCGACGAGGACGGCTCGCACACCGCCGTACGCGGACTGCCGCAGCGAGATCTGCATGCTGTACATCTGCGCGAGTCGGCCGACGACCGCCATACCGAGCCGGGGTGCCTGGCCCATGACGTTCGGGTCGACGCCCGCGGCGGCCAGCCGGAGGAGTTCCTCGATCTTGCCGCGGGACTCGTCGCTGAGGCTGACGCCGCCGTCCTCGATCTCGATGGCGACGCCGGTCTGCACCTCGATGGCGGTGACGTGCACCTTGGTGTGCGGCGGCGAGTAGCGGGTGGCGTTGTCGAGGAGTTCGGCCAGCGCGTGGATGAGCGGTTCGACGGAGACGCCCGTGACGGCGACGTCGACGATGTTGTGCAGCTCGATGCGCCGGTACTCCAGGATGCGCGACATCGCGCCGCGCAGCACGCTGAACAGCGGTACGGGCTCGGGCCACTGGCGTCCGGGGCGGCCGCCCCCGAGCACGGCGATGGAGTCGGCGAGCCGGCCGATCAGCGCGGTTCCGTGGTCGATGCGCAGCAGGTCGTCGAAGACCTCGGGGTTGCGCCCGTGGTCCTCCTCCATCTCGCGGAGTTCGTTGTTCTGCTGGTGGACGATGGCCTGCACGCGCCGGGCGATGTTGACGAAGGAGCGCTGCGCGGCGTCGCGCATCGACTCCTCGGTGTCGACGATCTTGAGCAGCTTCTTCAGCAGGTCCTTCTGGGGCTCGGGGAGTTCGCGATGGTCGGGGTCGTCGCGGCCCAGCGTGCGCACGACTTCCGAGGGGGAGTCCCCGCCGTGCAGCCGGTCGAGCGCGAGCGGGACGATCTCCTCGGTGAAGTGCACGATCTCCCGGTCGTGCGCGGCGATGCGCTGTTCCAGGTACGCGGTGCGGCGTGCGAAGTCGGCCCGCAGTTCCCGGGCGACCCGGCCGCGGCGGACGGCCTCGCCGCCGATCGCGATGACCAGCAGGGTGGCGAAGCCGCCGCACAGCGCGACCGCGGACCGGGCCGGCTCCGTCACCAGGGCGACTGCGGCGCCGGTGGCCACGGCCATCAGTATCGCGGGCAGCAACAGCACCCGCGCGTAAGGAAGTTCACGGCCACCGGGAGGCGATTGAACACTCACCATGTATGCCCTCTGAGACAGGTCGGCTGGGGGGTGGGGGATTTTTGTGGGGGAAACGGTATGGATCGGTAGGGAGCAAACTGAATCTTCGGAACTTTTGGGAACAAGCGCACGAATACATCTCAACTCGGTGCGCTGCGGGCGAGCTTAGTCCGACCGGATCATCGTCGTGACATATTCAGCAAGCACCTGAAATCGCCCTCGCGACTGGAGTACCCTCGGCCCCATTTGCACGCTGAGCCTCCGTTCGCACACGGTGCGTGACCACGTACGGGCATGCGAAACTCGCAGCCCGCAGAGGTGACGGGGGCTCGGAGTCTCAGATTCCGGCGATGCGCAGCGCGGCGTCCGCGGTGGCCTCGGCGAAGGCGGACACGGGGCGGTCCGGATCGGAGCGGTGCACGAGGATGACGCCCTCGATCAGCCCGAACACGAGGTCCGTCCGCAGGTCCAGGTCACTCTTGGCGAGTGCGCCGCCCGCCGGGGTGGCCGCCAGCAACTGGCGGTAGGTGTCCTTGAGTTCCGCGCGCACGGCGTGGAACCCGGCGAAGCGTTCGGCACGCACCTCGGGCAGCAGATAGAGGCCGCCGAGGTTGTGCGGGCCGCCGCACAGCAGTTCCACGTCGGTGCGGCACAGCTGCCACAGCCTGCTCCCGGCGGGCGCCGTGTCCTCGGCGAGGAGCCGGCGGGCGAGGGCCAGCGAGGGGGTGACCGTGGACTCCAGGAGCTCGGCGAGCAGCTCCTCCTTGCCGGACACGTAGTGGTACATGGACGCCTGGCGCATGCCCGCGCGCTCGGCGACGGCGCGGGTGGTGGTGGCGGCGTACCCCCGCGTGGTGAACAACTCGGCCGCCGCGTCGAGCAGTTCGGCACGCGGTGTGAGTCCGCTGTCCGGCCGCTGCGCGGCACGCGGCCTGCCGACCCGTCGCCCGCCGTCCGTTCCCATGCGTTCGATCCTCGCACACGCGGTGCGCACCGGCCGGGCACCGGGATCCCCGCGCCCGACTCCGCCACACGGTCCCCCGCAGTCCGGTCCCTCACGGGCGTCACCCGTGAGGGACCGGTAACGGCGCGGCAACACACGGGACATGGCGCCGACCCACCCCGCCCCTAATTTCTGTCGGGCGACAGAAATGACCCAGGAGCCGGAGGACCCGCGATGGCGACAGCGACCACGCACGGAGCACGCGACCACGCCCGCGCCCAGGAGGGGACCCGAGCCGAGGCCATGCCCGTGGTCCCCGCGGGTGACTGGCCCGCGCCGCCCTGCGAGGCGGGCCACCTGGTGTGGGCGGAGACGGTGGCGGGCGGCAACTACACGCACAAGGTGCTGGCCCGGGGCACGGAGGTACGGCTGACGGACCTCGCGGGCGACGCCTGCGCGCACCTGCTGCTGCACGTCGCGGACCGGCCGTGGGAGCGCCTGAACGTCGCGGACACCGTCAAGGTCCAGTGGAACGCCTACCTGGGCGAGGGACAGCTCCTCCTCTCCGACCAGGGCCGCGTCCTGGCCTCGGTGGTCAGCGACTCCTCCGGCCGGCACGACGCCCTGTGCGGTACCTCCACGCTCGTACGCAACACCCGGCGCTACGGGGACGGGACACCGCAGTCCGCGTCCCCGGCCGGACGCGAGCTGTTCAAGCTGGCCGCCGCCAAGAACGGGCTCGGGCCGCGGGACCTGCCCCCGTCGCTCTCCTTCTTCCAGGGCGTGGAGGTGCGCGAGGACGGCTCGCTGGACTTCACCGGCTCGTCCGGCCCCGGCGGGAGCCTCACCCTGCGCGCCGAACAGGACGTCACCGTGCTCATCGCGAACGTGCCGCACCCGGCCGACCCGCGCGCCGCCTACACGAGCACCCCGCTGGAGGTGCTGGCCTGGCGCTCGGCGGCGACCTCTCCGGGCGATCCGCTGTGGGAGGCCACGCCCGAGGGCCGCCGCGCCTTCCTCAACACCGCAGAATTCCTTGCCACGAGGGGGCTCGCATGACCCACGTCACCGTCCCGGCCCGGGCCGCCTGGTCGGCGGTCGTCCGCACCGGCGAGACGCTCACCGTCACCGACCTGCACGGCAACCAGGCCGTCGACTTCCTGGTGTACGACGCCGGGGACACCACCGTCCGCTACAGCGCGCCCGACACCATCCAGGCGCAGGGCGGCATCTTCCTGACCACCGGCAGTGTCCTGATGTCGAACGAACACACCCCGCTGATGACCGTCACCGAGGACGAGGTCGGCCGGCACGACACGGTCGGCGGCGCCTGCTCCAAGGAGTCGAACACCCTGCGGTACGGGCACCACACCTGGTCCCAGCACGCCTGCGTCGAGAACTTCCTCGCCGAGGGCGCCCGGTACGGGCTCGGCAAGCGCGACCTCGTCTCGAACATCAACTGGTACATGAACGTGCCGGTCGAGAAGGACGGCACCCTCGGCATCGTCGACGGCATCTCCGCCCCCGGACTGCGGCTGACGCTGCGCGCGGAGCGCGACGTGATCGTCCTGGTGTCCAACTGCCCCCAGATCAACAACCCGTGCAACGGCTTCGAACCGACCGCGGTCGCGGTGACGATCGGAGCGTCCGCATGACGTTCGACACCCTGCTCGTCGCCAACCGCGGCGAGATCGCGGTCCGGATCATCCGCAGCGCCCGCGAACTCGGCCTGCGCACGGTCGCCGTGTACTCCGACGCCGACCGCGCCGCCCCGCACGTCCGGCTCGCCGACGAGGCGGTACGGCTCGGCCCCGCGCCCGCCAAGGAGTCCTACCTCGACGCCGACCTCGTCCTGAAGGCGGCCAAGGACACCGGGGCCGGGGCGATCCACCCGGGGTACGGATTCCTGTCGGAGGACGCGGCGTTCGCGCGCCGCTGCGAGGACGCGGGCATCGTGTTCGTCGGTCCGACGCCGGAGCAGCTGGAGCTGTTCGGCGCCAAGCACACGGCGCGGGCGGCGGCCCGGGCCGCGGGCGTGCCGCTGGCCCCGGGCACGGAACTGCTCACCGGGCTCACCGAGGCCCTGGAGGCCGCCGGGCGCATCGGCTATCCCGTGATGCTCAAGGCCACGGGCGGTGGCGGCGGAATCGGTATGTCGGCATGTCGCTCGGACGCCGAACTGGCCGAGGCCTGGGAGCGGGTCCAGCGGATCGCGGCGGCCTCCTTCTCCTCGTCCGGGGTCTTCCTGGAACGCCTCGTCGAGGACGCGCGCCACGTCGAGGTCCAGGTCTTCGGCGACGGCCTCGGCCGGGTCGTCACCCTCGGCGACCGCGACTGTTCGCTCCAGCGCCGCAACCAGAAGGTCCTGGAGGAGGCACCGGCGCCGGGCCTTCCCGCGGCGGTGCGGGACCGACTCGCGACCGCCGCACGGAAGTTGTGCGCCTCGGTGGACTACCGCTCGGCCGGCACCGTCGAGTTCGTGTACGACGCCGCCCGCGAGGAGGCCTACTTCCTGGAGGTCAACACCCGTCTCCAGGTGGAACATCCGGTCACCGAGGAGATCTACGGCGTCGACCTCGTCGCCTGGATGCTGCGGCTGGCCCGCGGCGAGTCCTCCGTCGTACGGGACCCGGGGACGCCGCGCGGCCACGCGGTCGAGGCCCGGCTCTACGCCGAGGACCCCTCGCGCGAACACCGGCCGAGTGCGGGCCTGTTGACTCGGGTCGAGTTCCCCGGCGGTGTCCGTGTGGACGGCTGGATCGAGACCGGCACGGAGGTCACCACCTCGTACGACCCGATGCTCGCCAAGGTCGTCGCGTACGGCACCGACCGCGCACACGCCCTGGAGCGGCTCGACGAGGCGCTGGCCAGGACCCGGGTGGACGGCATCGAGACCAACCTCGGGCTGGTGCGGGCCGCGCTCGCCGAGCCCGCCTTCCGACGGGCGGCCCACTCCACGGCGACCCTGGCCACCGTGACGGACCCCACCCCGCGGATCGAGGTCGTGTCCGGCGGCACGCTCACCACCGTGCAGGACTGGCCGGGCCGCACCGGCTACTGGCAGGTCGGCGTCCCGCCCTGCGGCCCGATGGACGACCTCTCCTTCCGGCTCGGCAACCGGGCTCTCGGCAACATCGACGGCGCGCCGGGGCTCGAATGCACCTTGCAGGGACCGGCGTTGCGGTTCACTCACGCGACGACGGTGTGTGTCACCGGGGCGCCCGCGCGGGTCACGGTGGACGGGACGGAGGTCGGCAGCTGGGAGCCGGTGACCGTACCGGCCGGATCGGTCCTGGAGATCGGCGCACCCACCGGGCACGGCCTGCGCACCTACGTCCTGTTCGCCGGCGGCGGCCTCGACGTGCCCGCCTTCCTCGGCAGCGCCGCCACCTTCACCCTCGGCCGGTTCGGCGGCCACGGCGGCCGGGCCCTGCGCACCGGCGACGTCCTGCACGGCGGGGCCGTCACCGGTTCCGGCGCCCCCGTGCCGCTCGGCGACCGCCCCGCGTTCACGGACGTGTGGCGGATCGGCGCCCTCGAAGGCCCGCACGCGGCACCGGAGTTCTTCACCGAGGACGACATCCACGACTTCTACGCCGCCGACTGGAAGGTCCACTTCAACTCGGCCCGCACCGGCGTACGGCTCGTCGGCCCCAAGCCGCGCTGGGCCCGCACCGACGGCGGCGAGGCGGGACTGCACCCGTCGAACATCCACGACACGCCCTACTCGGTCGGCGCGGTCGACTACACCGGGGACATGCCGGTGCTCCTCGGCCCGGACGGCCCCTCGCTCGGCGGCTTCGTCTGCCCGGCCACCGTGGTCAGCACGGAGCGCTGGAAGCTCGGCCAGCTCCGCCCCGGCGACACCGTACGGTTCGGGCCGCTGGCCGACGACGGTTCGCCGCGCCCCGCGATCGTCGACGGCGGGGTGCTCGCGCGGGACGGCGACGTGACGTACCGCCGCAGCGGCGACGACAACCTGCTGGTCGAGTTCGGGCCCATGCAGCTGGACCTCGCGCTGCGCATGCGGGTCCACGCGCTCATGGAGGCGGTGACGGAGGCCGGTCTCGACGGGGTCGCCGACCTCACCCCGGGCATCCGCTCCCTCCAGATCCGGACGGATCCGTCCCGGCTCCCCCAGCGGCAACTCCTGGAAGCGGTACGGGAGACGGTCCGCGCCCTTCCCCCGAGCGACCAGCTCGTCGTCCCCTCCCGGACGGTCCATCTGCCGCTGTCCTGGGACGACCCGGCCACCCGCGAGGCGATCGCCCGCTACATGGCGGGCGTGCGCGACGACGCGCCCTGGTGCCCGTGGAACATCGAGTTCATCCGCCGGGTGAACGGCCTGGACTCGGTGGACGACGTGTACCGCACGGTCTTCGACGCGGAGTACCTCGTCCTCGGGCTGGGCGACGTCTACCTCGGCGCCCCGGTCGCCACCCCGCTCGACCCCCGCCACCGCCTGGTCACCACGAAGTACAACCCGGCCCGCACCTGGACCGCGGAGAACTCGGTCGGCATCGGCGGCGCCTACCTGTGCGTCTACGGCATGGAGGGCCCCGGCGGCTACCAGTTCGTCGGTCGGACGACCCAGGTGTGGTCGGGCTGGCAGCAACGCGGCGCGTTCGAGCCGGGCTCGCCCTGGCTGCTGCGCTTCTTCGACCGCGTCAGGTGGTATCCGGTGGAGGCGGACGAACTCCTCGAACTGCGGGCCGACATCATCTCCGGTCGCTTCGTGCCGCGTATCGAGGAGGGCACCTTCTCACTGGCCGCGTACGAGTCCTTCCTCGCCGAGAACGCCGCGTCCATAGCGGAGTTCCGGTCGCGGCAGGGCGGCGCCTTCTCGGCGGAACGGGACGCCTGGGAGGCGGCGGGCGAGTTCACCCGCGCGGAGGCCGCGACGGCACCGGCGTCCCCGGCCGCCGAGATCAGCGTCCCCGCGGGCGGTCGCCTGGTCGAGGCCGAGTTCGCCGCGTCCGTCTGGCAGGTGAACGTGGAGCCGGGCGCCCGGGTGACGGCCGGGCAGCCGCTTCTCGCCCTGGAAGCCATGAAGATGGAGTCGAGGGTGCCCGCGCCGACCGACGCGGTGGTCGAGCGGATCCTCGTCTCACCGGGCGACCAGGTCGAGGCCGGCACGGCGCTGCTCGTCCTGGCGCCGGCCCGGACCCCGGCACCCTGACTCCCGAGCAGCCGTACGCACCCTGCCCGCCCTCGTTCACCCCAGGGCCCGGGGCTGCCACAGCCCCGGGCCCGCGGTCCTCAGCCCGCACAAGGAGTTCCGATGTCCGCTCTCGCCCGAGTCCGCGCGGCCCACGCCCGGATCGAGGCCGTCGACCGCCCCGAGATCTGGATCGCCCTGCGCCCTCGGCCCGACGTCGAGGAGGAGGCCCGGGCCGTGGACGCGCGCGTCGCCGCGGGCGAGCGTCTCCCGCTCGCGGGGAGGGTCTTCGCCGCCAAGGGCAACATCGACGTGGCGGGCCTGCCGACCACGGCGGGCTGTCCGTCCTACGCCTACACGCCGAGGACCGACGCCCCCGCGGTCGCCCGGCTCCGGGCGGCCGGCGCCGTCCTGGTCGGGACCACGAACCTCGACCAGTTCGCGACCGGCCTGGTCGGCACCCGCTCCCCCTACGGCGCCGTCCGGGGCGCCCTGGACCCGGCCCGGATCAGCGGCGGCTCCAGCTCCGGATCGGCCGTGGCGGTCGCCCTCGGCATCGTCGACCTCGCCCTCGGCACGGACACCGCCGGCTCCGGCCGTGTCCCCGCCGCGTTCAACGGCATCGTCGGGCTGAAGCCGACCCGCGGCCTCGTCCCCACGACCGGCGTCGTCCCGGCCTGCGCCTCCCTGGACTGCGTGACCGTGTTCGCCCGGACCCTCTCCGAGGCCGAACAGGCCCTCGCCCACCTCGCGTCCCCGGCCTCCCGCGCGCTGCAACCCCTCCCGCAGCGCGCACCGGGCCCCTGGCGCGTCGCGGTCCCGCCGACGGCGCAGCTCGGGGAGTTGGACAAGGGCTGGCCAGAGGCGTACGAGGAGGCCGTCGCGCTGCTCGTGGCCGCCGGGGCCGAGGTACGCCCCCTCGATCTCACCCCGTTCACCGAGGCCGCCGCGATGCTCTACGAGGGCGCGTTCGTCGCCGAGCGCTACACGGCGGTGGGGAGCTTTGTCGACAAGTTGATGGCCGAGGGGGGTGCCGGTCTCGACCCGATCGTCGCCGGCATCATCACCCGCGCCCGCGACATCCCGGCTCACCAGCTCTACGCGGACCAGGAGCGGCTGGCCGGCCTGCGGGCCCGGGCGCTCGCCGAACTGGCCGACGCCGACGCCCTGTTGCTGCCCACCGCGCCCGGCCATCCCACGCTCGCCGAGGTCGCCGCCGACCCGCTGGGCAGCAACGCGCGCCTGGGGCGTTTCACCAACTCCACGAACCTCTTCGATCTGGCGGCCGTCGCGGTACCGGCCGGCCGGACACCGGCCGGGCTCCCGTTCGGCGTGATGCTGATCGGCCCCGCCTTCACCGACGAACGGCTCGCACGGATCGCCCGGTCGCTGGAGCCGCGGACGCGCCTCGCCGTGGTGGGAGCGCATCTGTCCGGCCAGCCGCTCAATCCGCAGCTGCTGTCGCTCGGCGCCCGCCTCGACGTCACGACCACGACCGCGCCGGTGTACCGGCTGCACGCGCTGGCCACCACCCCGCCGAAGCCGGGCCTCGTGCACGTCGGCGAGGGCGGTGCGGCCGTGGAGGCGGAGGTGTGGTCCCTCCCGGCGGAGGGGCTCGGACGCCTGCTGGCGGCACTCCCCCGGCCGATGACGCTGGGCAGCGTCGAACTGGCCGACGGCGGTCACGTCCCCGGCTTCCTGTGCGAGCCGGGCGCGCTGGAGGGGGCGCCCGACATCACCGCGTACGGCGGATGGCGCGCGTACGTGAGCCGCCCGGACGCGACCGTCTGAGCACCTGGCTCCCGGCCCCCCTGGTCCCCCGTACGAAAAAGTCCGGCGGCCGCGGGACGCGACCGCCGGACCCGGAGAGTCCTCAGCCCACCGACGAGTAGGCGACCACTCCACGCAGCAGGCCGTCGACCGCCTTGCGCGCGTTCTTCGCGACCGTCGAGTTCCCGCCGCCCGAGACGGGGGCGGCGGCCGCGATCTGGCCGAGCACGTCGATGACCTGCTTGCACCAGCGCACGAAGTCGCCCGCCGGCATCTCTGCCTCGCGGAGCACCTCGTCGAGGCCCTTGCCGGACGCCCACTCGTGGGCCGCCCAGGCGAAGCCGAGGTCCGGCTCGCGCTGGCCGACGCCTTCGGTCTGGCTGATCCCGAAGTCCTCCTCCAGTGCGTCGAGACGGCCCCAGATGCGGACCATCTCGCCGAGTGCGGCCTTGGCCTGGCCGGACGGAACCTTCGGTGCCATCGCGTCGTCGGCGACCCGCGACTCGTACACCAACGCCGAGACGCAGGCGGCCAGTTCGGCGGGGCTCAGACCGTCCCAGACGCCGGCGCGCAGGCATTCACTGGCCAGCAGGTCGAGTTCGCCGTAGAGCCGGGCGAGCCGCTTGCCGTGTTCGGTGACCTCGTCACCGCGCAGGTAGTCCAGCTCGGTGAGGAGGGCGACGATCCGGTCGAAGGTGCGGGCGATGGTGTTCGTCCGGCCCTCGATCCGGCGCTCCAGCTGCGAGGTGTCGCGTTGTAGCCGGTGATAGCGCTCGGCCCAACGGGCGTGGTCCTCACGGTCGTTGCACCCGTGGCAGGGATGGGCGCGGATCGCCGTGCGCAGCCGGGCGATCTCACGGTCGTCGGCCGCCTCGGCCCGCTTCTTGCGGTGCCGGTCCGGGACGATGTGCCCGGCCTTGGTGCGCAGCGCGGACGCCAGGTCCCGACGGGACTGCGGGGAGCGCGCGTTGAAGGACTTGGGGATCCGCATGCGGTCGAGCGCCTCGACCGGTACGGGGAAGTCCATCGAGGCGAGCCGCTTGACCTGACGCTCGGCGGTGAGGACCAACGGGCGGGGTCCGTCGTGCTGTTCGAAGCCGCGGTGGCCGTTCGACCGGCCCGCGGGCAGTCCCGGGTCGAGGACCAGCGCGAGCCCGGCGTACTTTCCGGTCGGGACGTGGATCACGTCGCCCGGCTTCAGCTTCTCCAGGGCGACGGCCGCCTCCGCGCGACGCTGCGAAACACCCTGCCGGGCCAGCTCCGTCTCGCGGTCCTTGAGCTCGCGGCGCAGCCCCATGTACTCGTCGAAGTCCCCGAGATGGCAGGTCATGGACTCCTTGTAGCCCTCGAGACCCTCCTCGTTGCGCTGCACCTGCCGGGAGATCCCGACGACCGACTTGTCGGCCTGGAACTGCGCGAAGGACGTCTCCAGCAGCTCGCGCGAGCGGTGCCGCCCGAACTGCTCGACCAGGTTCACCGCCATGTTGTACGACGGCTTGAAGCTGGAGCGCAGCGGATAGGTGCGGGTGCCCGCGAGTCCGGCGAGGTGCTCGGGGCTGAACCCGCGCTGCCACAGCACGACCGCGTGGCCCTCGACGTCGATGCCTCGGCGCCCGGCGCGTCCGGTCAGCTGGGTGTACTCGCCGGGGGTGATGTCGGCGTGCTGCTCGCCGTTCCACTTGACGAGCTTCTCCAGCACGACCGAGCGGGCGGGCATGTTGATGCCCAGCGCGAGGGTCTCCGTCGCGAAGACGGCCTTCACCAGGCCGCGGACGAAGAGTTCCTCGACGACCTCCTTGAACGTGGGCAGCATGCCCGCGTGGTGGGCCGCGATACCGCGCTCCAGGCCCTCCAGCCATTCGTAGTAGCCGAGGACGTGGAGGTCCTCGTCCGGGATGGAGGCGGTGCGCTCCTCGACGATCTCGCGGACCCGCGCCCGTGCCGCGTCGTCGTTCAGCCGGAGGCCCGCGTGCAGGCACTGCTGCACGGCGGCCTCGCAGGCCGCGCGGCTGAAGATGAAGGTGATGGCGGGGAGCAGTCCCTCGGAGTCGAGCCGCTCGATGACCTCGGGACGGCCCGGGGTCCAGATCCGCGAGCGCTGCCTGCGCTCCCGCTCCCGGTCGGCCTCGCGCATCGCCCGGCCGCGCTTGCGGTCCTGGTACGACGGGCGGCTCGCCTCCATGCGCGCCATGCGCGTGAGGTCGGGGTTGACGGCCTTCTTCTGGCCCTCGCCCTCCTCGAACAGGTCATACATCCGGCGACCGGCCAGCACGTGCTGGAACAGCGGGACGGGCCGGTGCTCGGAGACGATCACCTGGGTGTCGCCGCGGACGGTGTCCAGCCAGTCGCCGAACTCCTCCGCGTTCGACACGGTCGCCGAGAGCGACACCAGGGTCACCGACTCGGGGAGGTGGATGATCACTTCCTCCCAGACGGCGCCCCGGAAGCGGTCGGAGAGGTAGTGCACCTCGTCCATCACCACGTACCCGAGGCCGAGGAGGGTCTGCGAGCCCGCGTACAGCATGTTCCGCAGGACCTCGGTGGTCATGACGACCACCGGTGCCTCGGAGTTGACGCTGTTGTCGCCGGTGAGGAGGCCGACCTTGTCCGCGCCGTAGCGACGGCACAGGTCGGCGTACTTCTGGTTGGAGAGCGCCTTGATCGGCGTGGTGTAGAAGCACTTCTTGCCCTGCTGGAGGGCCAGGTGGACGGCGAACTCGCCGACGATCGTCTTGCCCGAGCCGGTGGGCGCCGCCACCAGCACCCCCTTGCCCGCCTCGAGTGCCTGGCAGGCCTCGATCTGGAAGGGGTCGAGACCGAAGTCGTACATCTCGCGGAAGGGTGCGAGTGCGGTGGCCTGCTCGACAGCGCGCCTGCGTGCTGCCGCGTACCGCTCGGCCGGTGAGAGGTCCTCTGTCATCGTGCTTTCGAGACTACCGGGAGCCACTGACATGGGGACGATCATTATCAGGATCGGATCCTGTGAAACCTCGGATCCCCGCAGCTCAGGGAAGTGCGACGCGCACGGCCCCCGGTATGCACTCCGCTGTCAGGGGCAACGCGCCCAGCGGTTCCCCGTCCGCGTAGCCGGTCACGCCCGCGGCGACGAGTTCGACGCGGGCGGCCCGGTGCACGGTGACCACGGAATGGTCGACGTGGGTGCCGCGGTAGACCTTCGGGAACACCGTGAGCAGCGTGGCACGGCCGCAGTTCCCGACCACGGTGATGTCGAACAGCCCGTCGCCGAGGTCGGCGCCGGGACAGATCCTCATGCCGCCGCCGTACGAGGATCCGTTGCCGACGGCCACGAGGGTCGCCTCGATCTCGCGTGTCTCGCCGCCGTCCAGGGTGAGGCGGTAGGCGAAGGGACGGAAGGCGGCCAGCTCGGCGAGCATGGCGAGGTCGTACTTGAAGCGGCCGACCGGCAGCCGCATCCGGTTGCCCCGGTCGTTGACCCGGGAGTCGAACCCGGAGGCGAGGACGGTGCCGAACCAGGTGCCGTCGACCCGGCCCAGATCGACGGCGCGCAGCCGGTCCTCGTTGAGCGCGTCGGCCGTCAGGCGCGCCGCGGCGGCCGGGTCGCCGAGCGGCAGGCCGAGGGCGCGCGCGAAGTCGTTCCCGGTGCCGACGGGGACCAGACCGAACGGCGTGTCGGTGCCGGCCACGGCCTGGAGCGCGAGGTTCGCCATGCCGTCGCCGCCGACGGCGACCAGGGCCCCGGTCCCGTCCGCGACGGCGGCGCGGGCCCGGGCGAGGCCGTCCGCGGCGTCCTCGCCGAGCACGGTCCGGACGGAGAATCCCGCGGCCCGGAACGCGGAAGCGGCCGGCTGCGCCGCGTGGGCGCCCCGGCCGCGGCCCGCGGTGGGGTTGACGAAGAGGGTGATCTCGCTGGTCACAGGCTGACCCTACGAGGTCGGGACCTCCGTCAGGTCACGTCGTCATAACCGTTGACCCGCTCCGAGGTGGCCTGCTCGGGCAGGGCCCGGCTGGCCGAGACGGGCTCGATCGCGCCGACGTCCTCGGGGGTCAGGTCCAGCTCGGACGCCTCGTCGTCGGCCGGCTCCAACTCCGCGCGACGGCGCTTGCGCCGGTCGTTGAACAGCGAGAAGGCGACCGCGCCGAAGTACAGGATCCAGATCGGCCCGGCCAGCGCCAGCATGGTCAGCGGGTCGGTGCTGGGGGTGGCGAGGGCGGCGAAGACCGTGATGCCCATGATCATGCCGCGCCACCAGCCGAGCATGCGCTTTCCCGTGAGGATGCCCGTGAGATTCAGCATCACCAGCAGCAGCGGCAGCTCGAAGGAGAGTCCGAACACGACCACCATGCGCGTGACGAGGTCGAGCAGGTCGTCGAGCGGCAGGAGGTTGTTGACGCCTTGCGGCGTGAACTCCATCAGGACCTTCGCCGTGGTGGGGAGCACCTTGTAGGCGAAGAAGGCGCCGCCGAGGAACAGCGGCACGCCGGTTCCGACGAACGCGTACGCGTACTTCTTCTCGTTCCGGTGCAGGCCGGGCGCGACGAACGCCCAGAGCTGGTAGAGCCAGACCGGCGAGGCGAGCACGACGCCCGCCATCAGGGAGACCTTCAGCGCCAGGGTGAACGGGGCGAGCAGGCCGTTGATGGTGATCTGCGCGCACTGGTGGTTCTTGGGCTGCTTCGCCAGCTCGGCGAACGTCTCCGGACATCCGACGGAGTCCAGGACCGGCTTGGTGAAGAAGTTGATGATGTCGTTGTAGTAGAAGGCGGCGACTATCGTCACGAGGACGATGGCCAGCATCGCCTTCGCGAGCCGGTTGCGGAGCTCGCGAAGGTGGTCCGCGAGGGGCATGCGCCCCTCGGGATCCTTCTCCATGTTGCGGGCAGGCTTGGGCAACCCACATCCTCATCTCATGCGGCGAGCCGGACGTCGCCGGCCCTGCGTCAGCGCTTGGTCGTGTCCGTCGGTTCGCTGACCGGCCGCGAGCTGGTCACGTCGCCGGGGGCGGCCTGGATGGTGCGCTGCGCCGGGGGCTGCTCGTCGGTGTTCGGCGGGCCGGCCGGGGCGGGGTTGCTGCCCTCGTCCTTCATCGCCTTCGCCTCGCTCTTGAGGATGCGGGCGGACTTGCCGAGCGACCGCGCCATGTCCGGAAGCTTCTTCGCGCCGAACAGCAGGATGATGACGACGAGGATGAGAATGATCTCGGGAGCGCCGAGCCTTCCGAACATAAGTCTTTACCTTCTCACCGAGGCTGCATGGTCGGGGTGCTGTCCGAACGGTCGGACTTGTGTCCGATCGTCGTGGTGACAGCGATCGTAACGCTCAGGGGTGAACGCGGGGCAATCCCTGTGCGTACTCCCAGTTCGCGGTCCGCGCCTCGTTATCCGGACCCGCGACCTTGAGCGTACCTGGCCGCAGCACGAAGTTGACAGGGCGAAGTGACTCATTGCGCAACCATGGAACGACTCATACCGCATCCATGGAGCGTGCGGCCCCCTCGGCGGCCTGTTCCAGGTCAGCGGCGGCGCGGTCGATGCGACGCGCCGCCTCGGTGACCTGCTTCCCGAGACGCTCCGCTTCCAGGAAGACACGGACGGCGAGCACACCGAGCACGGTGAGGCCCAGGAAGCCCACAGCGATCGCAAACATCGGCCAGAACATGACGTCGACCCTAGAGGGTGGAGTGCAGCCGCAGGGTGCGCACCCCACCGCCGGTGAGCAGCTCGACGATCCGCTCCCCCGCCGGCTTGCGCACGGCGGAGCCGCACTCGGGACAGGTGAACGAGTAGAACGTGGTCCGGCTGCTGGCGCCGATGGCCAGCCGCAGGGCGCCCGGGGTGAGCTCGAAGGCGACCCGGCAGTCGGGGCAGGCGGCCTTGAACATCACGTCGACCGCCCTCCTCATCCCCGCGAAGGCGGTCCCGACCGACATGTCCGCGGTGCCGGGGAGCGATCCCGTCCGGCGCACGGCTCCCGGCCGCTCCGAGATGCCCGGCCTCCCCGGCGCATCCGTCCTCGACGACGTGCTCAAAGCGCCTGCTCCCGCCTCTCGTACGGCCCGTCCTGAACCCCCGCGGGTCCGTCCGGTACGTCGTAGGCGGCGAGCGCCTCGCGGGCCGCGCTGCGGGCGCTGTCCGCGAGGTCCTGCGGCGCGACGATCCGGCCGTCGCCGCCGAGTCGCAGGGCGAGGCGCCGCAGTGACGTCGGGTCGGGGGTCCGCAGAGTGATACGCAATCCGCCGTCGGGAAGCTCAACGGCGCTGTCGTGCGGGTAGTACTCGGCGACCCAGCGCCCGGCGGGACCGACCTCGACGACCACTTCGGGGTCCTCGGCGGCGGGCTGCACCAGTCCTTCGGAGAGGTCACGCAGTTCGATCTCGGGCGGGGCGGAGGGCTCGTCCAGGATGCGGATCTCGGCGACCCGGTCGAGCCGGAAGGTGCGGCGCGCCTCGGAGCGGCGGCACCAGGCCTCGACGTACGTGTGGCCGACGGTGACCAGGCGGATCGGGTCGATCTCGCGCTCGCTCAGTTCGTCCCGCGACGGCGAGTAGTAGCGGATCCAGAGCCGGCGCCGCTCGGCGATGGCCCGGTCCACGTCGGCGAAGACACCGCCCTCGGACTCGAAGGTCACCGACAGCCGGGCGCTGGCGCCGGCCGCCTCGCCCGAGGCGGCCTCGACCTTGGCGGTGGCGCGCAGCAGTGCCTGCCGGTCGCCCTCGCGCAGCCCGGGCAGCGTGGAGACGGCGCGGGCGGCCACCAGGAGCGCGGTCGCCTCGTCGGCGGCGATCCGCAGCGGTTCGGCCACGTCGTCGGGGTTGTGCCACCAGATCCGGTCGCCGTCGGTGTCGATGTCGAGCAGGTCGCCGCCGCGGAAGCTGGTCCCGCACAGCGGCAGCACGTCGAGGTCGGAGATCAGCTCGTCCTCGGTGATGCCGAAGGCCCGGGCGACGTCGCCGACGCGGGCGCCGGGGCGCTCGCGCAGATACGTCACCAGGGAGAGCATGCGCCGGGTCTGGTCGATCGCGTTCGTGGGCCTGGCCGGTTTTCCTGCCACTTTCCTACGTTCCCCCTCAGCCCTTGGCCACGGCGCGCAGCCGGTCGACCACTTCGGCCCGCAGTTCGGCGGGCTCCAGGACCACCACGTCCGGCCCGAACTCGACGAGCCAGGCGTCCAGCCCGTGCCCGTACGGAATCTCCAACTCGTCCCAGCCCTCTCCCAGTTCCCGGACGGAGACGGCCTTGGCGCGCAGCGGGTAGCCCGAGCCGGAGCGCAGCCGGATCAGCGCGGAGCGGTCGGCGATCTCGCCGGCCCAGCCGGCGACCGTCTCGCGCACGGTGACGACGTCGGGCACCTCGGCGGTGTACCGGCCGGCCCGCGCGCGGACCTTGCCGGTGATCCGGGAGAGCCGGAAGACCCGCTCGGCGGCGCGGTCGCGGTCCCAGCCCGCGAGGTACCAGTGGCCGCGCCAGCACTCCAGGGCCCACGGCTCGACGTGCCGGGTCTCGGGGTGCGCGGCGGTGGCCTTGCGGTAGTCGAAGACGACCGGACGTCGGTCGCGACAGGCCAGCATCAGGGGTTCGAAGGCCGCTTCGTGGACGGGGATGTGCGGTTCCAGGGCGCCGAACGAGCCGTACGGGTCGACGTCCTCGGGCAGTCCGGCGGCACGCAGCTTCTGGAGGGCTCCGCTCGCGGCACCGGCCAGCCTGGCCTGCTGCCACACCTTGGCGGCGAGGCCCAGGGCGGCTGCTTCCTCGGCGTCCAGGGTGATCGGCGGCAGGCGGTTGCTGTCGCGACGGGCGAGGTAGCCGACCTCACCGTCGAGGTTCTCGACCGTCTCGATGACCAGACCGAGTTCGCGCAGGTCGTCCTTGTCGCGCTCGAACATCCGGTTGAAGGAGTCGTCCGATCCGGCTTCCAGGTAGGCCTCGATGGACTCGCGGAGTTCGCGCTTGCTGAGCGGTCGCCGCGTCCCGAGCAGACACAGCGCGAGGTTCATCAGCCGCTCGGCCTTGGCAATGGCCATCGACGCCCTTCCCTATGGTGCTTCCGACCGATGACCGTACCGCTCCGACGTGTCCGGACAAAAGCCGAGGGCCCATGCCCGGACAGGCATGGGCCCCGGATGATCGGGTCCGGTCGGTTCTGATCAGACTCCGAGCAGGTCGACCACGAAGATCAGCGTCTCACCGGGCTGGATCAACGGGGTCGGGCTCTGGTTGCCGTAGGCGAGGTGGGCGGGGATGGTCAGCTGGCGACGGCCGCCGACCTTCATGCCCTGCACACCCTGGTCCCAGCCCTTGATGACACGGCCGCCACCGAGCGGGAATCGGAACGGGGAGTTCCGGTTCCAGCTGGCGTCGAACTCCTCGCCCGTGCTGAAGGCCACGCCAACGTAGTGCACCGTGACGGTCTGTCCCGCCTCGGCCACCTCGCCGTCGCCCTCCCAGATGTCCTTGATCTCGAGGTCCGCCGGGGGCTCGCCGCCCGGGAAGTCGATCTCGGGCTTCTCGATGCTCACGTCTTTGCTCCTGCTTGTCTACGTAAAGGCGACGCTGACAGTCTTACATCCCCCAGGGTCACATCTTCGCCAGGATGTCGACCGAGAAGACGAGGGTGGAGTCCTTCTTGATGCCGCTGCCGGCCGGCGGCTTGTCCCCGTAGCCCAGCTTCGGCGGGATGACGATGAGGACGCGGCTGCCGACCTTCTTGCCGATGAGGCCCTGCGCCCAGCCCTTGACGACCTGCTGGAGCGAGAACGACGTCAACTGTCCCCGGCTGTACGTGGAGTCGAACTCCTTGCCGCCGTCCCACAGCACGCCCTTGTACTGCACGAGGACGCTGCTGTCCGCCGCGACCGTCTCCCCGTCCCCCTCGATCACGTACTCCGCGACGAGCTTGGTCGGCGCGTCCGACTTCGGGACGTCGATCGAGGGGGCCTTGCCGTCGGTGTTCGTCCCGACCTTGGGCAGCGCGGCGTCGCTCTGCGGGACGTCCTTGCCCTTGGCGGAGCTCTTCGAGTTGAACGTGTTCTCGATGTCGACGACGAACACCAGCGTGTCGGTGCCCTTGATGCCCGCCTGCGCGTTGCCCTGCGTGCCGTAGCCCCAGGTCGGCGGGACGGACATCTCGACGCGGCTGCTGGCCTTCTTGCCCACCAGGCCGTAGCGCCAGCCGTCGATGATGCCGCCCTGCGCGAGCTGGATGACCAGCGGCGTCTTGCGGTCATAGGAGTTGTCGAAGACCTTCGCCGTGGACCACACCTGGCCCAGGTAGTTGGCCTGGATGTAGTCGTTCTCCGCGACCGTCTTCCCGCCGCCCGCGATGACCGTCTTGACCGCGAGGTCCTTCGAGGGGTCCCCGGAACCCTTCGCGACGGTCGGCTTCTCCCCGAACTTCGTGCCGGCCGTGATCGCCGGCAGCGGTCCGTCGACGATCTTCGGCGGGGGCGGAGCCGACGCGGAGGCCGAAGGAGACGGACTGCTGCTGGACTTGGCCGTGTCGGACTTGTCGTCGTCACCGCATCCGGCGAGTGTGACCAGTCCGGCGGGAACGGCGATGAGGAGTGAGCGTCGGCGCACGGTGGGGGCCTCGTATCGGTCGATCTTGGTTGATGGCGTGCGCGCAACTCTACGACGTGAGAAGGGCGCCGTACGGAAAACGTACGGCGCCCCGCGTTGCGTTCCGCATCCCTCGCGGAACACCCGGCTCACATTCCGGCGATCAGCTTCTCCACCCGGTCGTCCACGGATCGGAAGGGGTCCTTGCACAACACCGTGCGCTGTGCCTGGTCGTTGAGCTTCAGGTGGACCCAGTCGACCGTGAAGTCGCGGCGCTGTTCCTGGGCACGCCGGATGAAGTCCCCGCGCAACCGCGCGCGAGTGGTCTGCGGCGGCACGGACTTGCCCTCGAAGATCTTCAAGTCGTTGCAGATCCGCGCGGCTTGCCCCTTCCTCTCCAGCAGGTAGTAGAGGCCACGACGGCGGTGGATGTCGTGGTAGGCGAGGTCTATCTGCGCGACCCGCGGGTGGGACATGGTCATGTTGTGCTTGGCCCGGTACCGCTCGATGAGCTGGTACTTCATGACCCAGTCGATCTCGGTGCCGATCCGGTCGAGGTCCTCCGCCTCGATCGAGTCGAGCACACGGCCCCACAGTTCGAGGACCTGTTCGACCGTGCCGGTGCGGATGCCGCGGCGGTCGACGAAGTCCACGGCCTTCTCGTAGTACTCGCGCTGCACCTCGAGGGCGGAGGCCTCGCGGCCGCTGGCGAGCCGCACCTTGCGGCGGCCGGTGATGTCGTGGCTCACCTCACGGATCGCCCGAATGGGGTTCTCCAGGGTGAGGTCGCGCATGACGGTGCCCGCCTCGATCATGCGCAGCACGAGGTCGGTGGCCCCGACCTTGAGGAGCATGGTCGTCTCGGACATGTTCGAGTCGCCGACGATGACGTGCAGCCTGCGGTAGCGCTCGGCGTCCGCGTGCGGTTCGTCCCGTGTGTTGATGATGGGCCGGGAGCGGGTCGTCGCGGAACTGACGCCCTCCCAGATGTGCTCGGCTCGCTGACTGACGCAGTAGACGGCGCCCCGCGGCGTCTGCAGCACCTTGCCGGCGCCGCACAGCAACTGCCTCGTCACGAGGAACGGGATGAGGATGTCCGCGAGCCGGGAGAACTCCCCGTGCCGGGCCACCAGATAGTTCTCGTGGCAACCATAGGAGTTGCCCGCCGAGTCGGTGTTGTTCTTGAACAGGTAGACGTCGCCCGCGATTCCTTCCTCGTGCAGGCGTCGTTCGGCGTCCACCAGGAGTCCTTCGAGAATGCGCTCGCCGGCCTTGTCGTGGGTGACGAGTTCCGTCAGGTTGTCACATTCGGGTGTTGCGTATTCCGGATGTGATCCCACGTCGAGATAGAGGCGGGCGCCGTTCCGCAGAAAGACATTGCTGCTGCGGCCCCATGACACGACACGGCGGAAGAGGTACCGCGCCACCTCGTCGGGAGACAGGCGCCGCTGTCCCCTGAACGTACACGTGACGCCGTACTCGTTCTCCAGCCCGAAAATGCGGCGGTCCATGACTGAACATTACGCCCGATCCCCTGAGCTGAAACGGGGTTCGACGGCACGGTTTGGATCATTTTCCGATGAGACCGCAACAACCGCGCCCCTGCCGGTAGCTGCGAGGACCCGCCCCGTGGCCAGCAGAACCACCAGTGCGGCGGCACCCGCAGCCCCCGGGACGGCGAAACCACGGGCCGCCCCGCCCCACTCCACGACGGGCCCCGCGAGGCCCGTCCCGACCGACGCGCCCACGGTGAACGTCGTCACGAGCCAGGAGAACGCCTCGGTGACCGTGCCCACCGGAGCGTGCCGGTCCACCAGCACGAAGGCGCACGCGATGCACGGGGCCAGGAACACGCCGGCGAGCGTGGCGAGGGCGGTCATCGCGACCGGTCCGGGCGCGAGCATCAGCGGGAGGTAACACACCGCCAGAAGGGCCACCAGCACCCGCAGTCGCCGCTCCGGCGCCCCCGCCCACCGCCGTGCCCCGTAGACCACTCCCCCGAGCAGCGCGCCCAGGCCGATGCCCGCCATGAGCCAGCCGTACACGGCGTCCCCGCCGTGGTCGTCGGCGTAGGACACCGCGGCGACGGTGATCGAGCCGAGCGCGATCCCGACGAACAGGAACGCGCCGAGCAGGGCCAGCAGCCCGGGCGAGCGCAGCGCGCCGAGCCAGTGCGCCTCACGCGGGGCCGAGCGCCACGCGCGCGAGGGCGGCGAGACGACCACGGAGAGGGCGCCCAGGACGCCGATCACACCGAGGATCAGCAGCGCGGCCCGCGGGGACCAGAGCGCCGCGCACAGCGTCACGAGCAGGGGCCCGACGGTGAACATGACTTCCTGGGCCACCGCGTCCATCGCGTACGCGGTGTGCACCTGCTCCTCCTTGCGCAGCACGGAGGGCCACAGAGCTCGCAGACCGCCCTCCAGAGGCGGGGTGAAGAGGCCGGCCACGGCCATCGCCGCGCAGCCGAGCAGGGCCGGGTCCGTCCCGAGGAAGGCGAAGGCGCCCATCCCGAGGGCCGAGACGACGGCGGCGGGCAACTGGACACGGGGCTGCCCGTAGAGGTCCACGAGCCGTCCGAGCAGCGGCTGTCCCACCGCGTTGGCGACCCCGTACACGGCGGCGAGCGCGCCGGCCAGGCTGTACGTGCCACCCTCGGCCCGGACGAACAGCACGACGGCGATGGCCGCGGTGGCGTTCGGCAGTCGCCCCACGAGCGTGCCGACGAGCAGCCGGGCGGCATGCCTCGCCCTGAGGATCTCCAGGTATCCCGCGGCCATGTCGAGCCCTTCCCGTAGCGCGCGACGGCGCAAGTTTTACGTATAACGTCGTCGTTCATACGTACCATGTGCCCAGTCCGGGAGTCCAGACGAAGGAGCAGGCCGACGGTGGCACGAGCCAGTACGCGCCCCACGAGCAGGGACGTCGCCCAGGCCGCCGGGGTCTCCCAGGCAGCGGTCTCGCTGGTGCTCGGCGACAAATGGCGCGGCCGCGTCTCCGCGACGACCGCGGAACGGGTCCGTGCAGCGGCCCAGGAGCTCGGCTACCGGCCGAACCTGGCCGCCCGCAACCTCCGCCTCGGCCGCACCCGCACCGTCCTCCTCGTCGTCCCGGCACTCACCACGGAGTTCTTCGCCGGCGTCTACACCGGCGCGGCCCGGGTGGCCGCCGAACACGGCTTCGGCGTCGTCCTGTACCCGTCCCCCGAGGGCATCGGACCGGCCCGGGACCCCTTCGGATCCGCCCAGGCCGCCCTCGACGGCGTCATCGCCTCCTCCATGGCCGCCGACGCCCTCACGGCCATCCGCGGCGACCAGCTCCCCCTCGTGATGCTCGACAGCGACCCGGACGGCAGCCAGGGCGCCGCCACCGTCAACCTCGACATCAAGGACGGCGTACGCCAGGTCACCGACCACCTCCTGGAACTGGGCCACCGGCGCTTCCTGCACCTCGCCGCCGACATCCCCTCCTGGACCTTCGAGGTCCGGGCCCGCGAACTCGCCGCCCGACTCGCCGCCGTCCCCGAGGCCGACCTGCGCACCGCCCGCGCCCCCATCTCCTTCGAGGACGCCCTGGCCGCCGCGCACAGCGCCCTGTCCGACCCGGCCGGCCCCCGCCCCACCGCCGTCATCTGCGACGACGACAAACTGGCGGCCGGCGCCTACAAGGCGGCCCGGCGTCTCGGCCTGCGCATCCCGGACGACATCTCCATCACCGGCCTCGACGACCTGGCCCTGGCCCAGGCACTCGACCCCGAACTCACGACGGTGCGCCTGGACGCCGAACTCTTCGGCGAACAGGGGATGAAGGCCCTGCTGGCCGTCCTGGACGGCCGCACACCCCCCGAGGAGGACATCCCGGTCCACCTGGTCGTACGGGGCTCCACTGCCCCACCAGGCCCCGCCTAGGCACGCCCCCCCCGTGCGGGCCGGTCACGGCAACGCGGAAGGGGCCGCCCCGGTGTGCACCGGAACGACCCCTCGCCTCAGGCCCCTGCCGGGACCTCACTCCTCGTCGTCGGCGTCCTCCGCCTCGGTCGCGGTCTCCGCTCCGCCGACCTCCAGGAGCCGGGCCAGCTGACGCCCCACGATCCGCTTGAACTTGCGCTTCTGCGGACGCGTACGGTCCAGGACCGCGACCTCCAGGCGCTCCGCGGGAATCTCCCGCTCACCGCCGTTGGCCTCGCGGGACAACGAGCGGACCGCCAGCTTCAGCGCCTCCGCCAGCGACATTCCCTCGCGGTGCTCGGTGTCCAGATAGGTGCTGATCTGCTCGGAACTGCCACCGACGGCGACCGAACCGTGCTCGTCCACGATCGAACCGTCGTGCGGCAGCCGGTAGATCTGGTCGCCCTCGGGTGTGTCACCGACCTCGGCGACCACCAGCTCCACCTCGTACGGCTTCTCCGCCGCCGACGAGAAGATCGTGCCCAGCGTCTGGGCGTACACGTTGGCGAGACCTCGGGCGGTCACGTCGTCCCGGTCGTACGTGTAGCCCCGCAGGTCGGCGTAGCGCACGCCGCCGATCCGGAGGTTCTCGTACTCGTTGTACTTGCCGGCGGCCGCGAAGCCGATCCGGTCGTAGATCTCGCTGAACTTGTGCAGCGCGCGGGACGGGTTCTCGCCGACGAACACGATGCCGTCGGCGTACTGCAGCACGACCAGGCTCCGGCCGCGGGCGATGCCCTTACGGGCATATTCCGCCCGGTCCGCCATGGCCTGCTGAGGTGAGACATAGAACGGAGTCGACACCGGCTACCCGTCCCTTTCTGTCGAAGTCACTGGATCACCTGGAAAAGAGGGCCGGGCTCAGAGCAGCGCGGCGCGCGGGCCGTCGGGCTGCTCCAGTCGTCGCTCCAGGATCACGCGGGCGATCTCGGAGGACTCCTCGTCCGTGAGCCGGCGGAAGCCGTCCTCGGTGATCACGGTGACGATCGGGTAGATCCTGCGGGCGACGTCGGGACCACCGGTCGCCGAGTCGTCGTCGGCCGCGTCGTATAGGGCCTGGACGACCAGCGTCGTGGCCTGATCCTCGGTCATACCCTTGGCGTAGAGCTTCTTCATGGCGCCGCGCGCGAAGATCGAGCCGGAGCCCGTGGCCGCGTAGCCGTGCTCCTCGGAACGGCCGCCGGTGACGTCGTACGAGAAGATGCGGCCCCTCTCGCGGTCCACGTCGTATCCGGCGAAGAGAGGAACCACGGCGAGGCCCTGCATGGCCATGCCGAGGTTGGAACGGATCATCGTGGACAGGCGGTTCGCCTTGCCCTCCAGCGAGAGCTGCGCGCCCTCCACCTTCTCGAAGTGCTCCAGCTCCAGCTGGAACAGCTTCACCATCTCCACGGCCAGACCCGCCGTACCGGCGATGCCCACCGCCGAGTACTCGTCGGCCGGGAAGACCTTCTCGATGTCGCGCTGCGCGATGACGTTGCCCATCGTGGCCCGCCGGTCGCCGGCGAGGACGACACCGCCGGCGAACGTGACGGCGACGATGGTCGTCCCGTGCGGCGCCTCGATGACGCCCTGGACGGGCGGCAGCTGGCGCTTGCCGGGGAGCATCTCCGGCTGCTGCTCGGAGAGGAAGTCCATGAAGGACGACGACCCAGGCGTCAGGAAGGCAGCCGGTAGACGCCCGGTGCTACGAGTGTTGGCTTCCACGCGTTTCCCTCCAGATAGGCGGCAGCCCGACGAACAGCGTCGGGATCGTCTCCCAACTTGCCGATGGCCGAATTGCAGTTGAAGCACAGTACGCCACGGACACTACCCGTCCTGTGGCAGTGATCCACATGAATGGCAGGAGCTTTCGAGCGGATCCCGCAGAGCCCTCGTCGAGAGTCCACCGTCGCGTCCGCTCGGCTTCGGTGAGGCCGTGGTCGCGCTTCGGACGACCCGCGCGCCCCTTGGCCGCTCCGCACTTCCCGCAGCTCGTCGAAAGACCGTCGGGCATTCCGGGCGATAGGCCCGCAGCCCGTCACTGGCTGCCCCGTTCGCCGGCGAAGGCCGCCCGCGGCTTGGACTTCCCGCACCGCGAGCAGCACTTCACTCCACCTTCGTTCTCCGAAGCAGAGGCCCCGTCGCCTCGGATTCGAGGGCTACTCGCCGCCCTTCTGGACGAATGAGCGAACGAAGTCCTCGGCGTTCTCTTCGAGGACATCGTCGATCTCGTCCAGAACCGAGTCGACGTCGTCGCTCAGCTTTTCCTGGCGTTCCTTGAGGTCGTCGGTCGCCTGCGCGTCCTGCGTCTGCTCCTCGGCCTCCTCGGTGGAACGCGTCGCCTTCTGCTGTCCGCCGCCGGTGTCCTTGGTCGCCATAACCCTCACCCCGCTCGGTTCGACGTTCTTGATCAGACCCTACAAGCAGGGTCCGACATCGGCCCCGCAGTTTCACCAACGTACGGGGGCCACCTCGATGATTCCCGTCCGCCACGTGTTCCACCCTGTCGCGCCCGTCCGGCCTGTGCCGCCCGGGCGGGGGCTCAGTTGCCCGAAAGGACCTTGACCAGGTCTTCCGCCGTGCGACAGCGGTCCAGGAGCTCCTTGACGTGATTACGCGTTCCGCGAAGCGGCTCCAGGGTTGGGACGCGCTGGAGCGAGTCCCGGCCCGGCAGATCGAAGATCACCGAGTCCCAGGAGGCCGCCGCGACGTCGTCCGCGTACTGCTCCAGGCAGCGGCCGCGGAAGTACGCGCGGGTGTCCTCCGGCGGCTTCGTACGGGCCCGCTCGACCTCGTTCTCGTCCAGCAGGCGCTTGATCCTGCCGCGGGCCGCGAGCCGGTTGTAGAGGCCCTTGTCGGCCCGTACGTCGGCGTACTGGAGGTCCAGGAGATGCAGCTTGGCGGCGTCCCAGTCGAGGTCGTCGCGGCGCCGGTAGCCCTCCATGAGCTCCTTCTTGGCGACCCAGTCGAGCTCTCCGGAGAGGCTCATCGGGTCGTTCTCCAGGCGGTTCAGGGTGTCCTCCCAGCGCAGCAGGACGTCCTTGGTCTGTTCGTCGGCGTCCGCCCCGTAGCGTTCCTCGACGTACTTGCGGGACAGCTCGAAGTACTCCATCTGGAGCTGGACCGCGGTGAGGGTGCGCCCGCTGCGGAGCGTGACGAGGTGCTTGAGGGTCGGGTCGTGGGAGACCTGGTGGAGCGTGCGGACCGGCTGGTCGACGGCCAGGTCGACGGCGATGAAGCCGTCCTCGATCATGGAGAGGACGAGGGCCGTGGTGCCGAGCTTGAGGTAGGTCGAGATCTCGGAGAGGTTGGCGTCCCCGATGATCACGTGCAGCCGGCGGTACTTCTCGGCGTCTGCGTGCGGCTCGTCGCGGGTGTTGATGATGGGGCGCTTGAGCGTGGTCTCGAGGCCCACCTCGACCTCGAAGTAGTCGGCCCGCTGGCTGAGCTGGAAGCCGTGCTCGTGTCCGTCCTGGCCGATACCGACGCGGCCCGCTCCGGTGACGACCTGGCGCGAGACGAAGAACGGCGTCAGGTGCCGCACGATGTCCGAGAAGGGGGTCTCCCGCTTCATCAGGTAGTTCTCGTGCGTGCCGTAGGAGGCGCCCTTGTTGTCGGTGTTGTTCTTGTAGAGGTGGATCGGCTGGGCACCGGGGAGCTGGGCCGCGCGCTCGGCGGCCTCGGCCATGATGCGCTCGCCGGCCTTGTCCCACAGGACCGCGTCCCGCGGGTTGGTGACCTCCGGGGCGCTGTACTCGGGGTGTGCGTGGTCGACGTAGAGCCGTGCCCCGTTGGTGAGGATGACATTGGCCAGGCCGATGTCCTCGTCGGTGAGCTGGGTGGAGTCGGCGGTCTCCCGGGCGAGGTCGAAGCCTCGCGCGTCCCGCAGCGGGTTCTCCTCCTCGAAATCCCAGCGGGCGCGGCGCGCCCGGTGCATCGCCGCCGCGTAGGCGTTGACGATCTGGGACGAGGTGAGCATGGCATTGGCGTTGGGGTGACCGGGGACGGAGATTCCGTACTCCGTCTCGATGCCCATTACTCGCCGTACGGTCATGCGGCCCTCCTTGCCCGGCGGCGCCCTCGGTCGGGGGCGCTGCTCAAGTACCGCTGGCGCTCCGGTGCGTGTGCGGTGCCCGTCCCCGCACTGCGCGACTCGGCGGTACGAAAGAGCCTAGAACGCCTTTGCGCTGGTGGGGAGATCATTTGCGTCATTGCTGTACTCCGACCGTGGCCTGAAAAGCAGTCGGCTGCGGGTACCCGCGTCGGGCACCCGCAGCCGCCCTGCTTTTTACAGGTACTGGCCGGTGTTGGCCACCGTGTCGATGGAGCGTCCGGTGTCCGCGCCCTGCTTTCCGGTGATGAGCGTACGGATGTAGACGATCCGTTCACCCTTCTTTCCGGAGATCCGGGCCCAGTCGTCCGGGTTGGTGGTGTTCGGCAGGTCCTCGTTCTCCTTGAACTCGTCCACGCATGCCTGGAGGAGGTGGGAGACCCGAAGGCCCTTTTGGCTGTGCTCCAAGAAGTCCTTGATGGCCATCTTCTTGGCGCGGCCGACGATGTTCTCGATCATGGCGCCGGAATTGAAGTCCTTGAAGTACAGGACTTCCTTGTCACCGTTGGCGTAGGTGACCTCCAGGAAGCGGTTCTCCTCCGATTCGGCGTACATCTGCTCCACGGCGGTCTGGATCATGCCGTGGACGGTGGCCGCCCTGTCGCCGCCGTGCTCTCCGACGTCCTCGGGGTGCAGGGGGAGACGCTCGGTGAGGTACTTCTGGAAGATGTCCTTCGCCGCTTCGGCGTCCGGACGCTCGATCTTGATCTTCACGTCGAGCCGGCCGGGCCGCAGGATGGCGGGGTCGATCATGTCCTCGCGGTTCGAGGCGCCGATGACCACGACGTTCTGCAGGCCCTCCACGCCGTCGATCTCGGCGAGCAGCTGCGGGACGATGGTGTTCTCCACGTCCGAGCTGACGCCGGATCCACGGGTGCGGAAGAGGGACTCCATCTCGTCGAAGAAGACGATGACGGGGGTGCCCTCGCTGGCCTTCTCGCGTGCACGCTGGAAGACGAGGCGGATCTGCCGCTCGGTCTCGCCGACGTACTTGTTCAGGAGCTCGGGGCCCTTGATGTTGAGGAAGAAGCTCTTGCCGGTGGCCTGTCCGGTCACTTCCGCGACCTTCTTGGCCAGGGAGTTGGCCACGGCCTTGGCGATGAGCGTCTTTCCGCATCCGGGGGGCCCGTACAGCAGGACGCCCTTGGGCGGCCGCAGTTCGTGCTCCTTGAAGAGGTCGGGGTAGAGGTACGGAAGCTCGACCGCGTCGCGGATCATCTCGATCTGGCCGCCCAGACCGCCGATCTGCTCGTAGCCGATGTCCGGGACCTCTTCGAGGACGAGCTCCTCGACCTCGCTCTTCGGAACGATTTCGTAGACATAGCCGGATCGGGGTTCCAGGAGGAGGGCGTCGCCGGGACGGATGGTGACGTCCAGGAGCGGCTCGGCGAGCCGCACCACCCGTTCCTCGTCGGTGTGCCCCACCACCAGGGCGCGCTCGCCGTCCTCGAGGATCTCCTTGAGGGTGACGATGTCGCCCACGCTCTCGTACTCCATGGCCTCGACCACGTTGAGAGCTTCGTTCAACATCACTTCCTGGCCGCGCCGGAGCTCTGGGAGCTCCACGCTGGGGCTGACGTTCACCCGGAGCTTGCGGCCCCCGGTGAAGATGTCCGCCGTGCCGTCCTCGTTCGCCACGAGGAAGACACCGAAGCCTGCCGGAGGCTGCGCCAGCCGGTCGACCTCTTCCTTGAGGGCCACGATCTGGTCGCGGGCCTCACGGAGCGTGTTCGCCAGCCGCTCGTTCTGCGCGGACACGCCGGCCAGGTTGGTCTGCAGTTCGACGATCCGCTCTTCGAGAATCCTCGTGTGCCGCGGAGAGTCGGCGAGCTTGCGTCGCAGGACGGCGATCTCCTGCTCAAGGTAGGCAATCTGCCCGGCGGGGTCATCGGACCCTCTTCCCGGGCGGATGCCGCGGTTCATGTCGTCGTCGTGGGCTGCCACGGTCCTCACCTCCTCCAAGGGGAGCTGGACGCTTCCAGACCCTACCTGGGTGGGTGTCGATTGAAACCCCTAGATCACAAAGACTGTCGGGGTGTGTCCGATCTTCACCCTTGCGCTCTCCCTCACGCCAGGGGAATACCCACCGAACATGATTGGGAAGCGGGCGGAGGTAGGGTCGAAGTGTTCAACACCCGTCAGAGCTGGCCCGATTCCCCAATCTTCGGTTCGCTCGACGCAGGAAACGGCAGGAGAAATGACCGTGCAGCAGGAGGCCGGAGCCGACGGCGAGGCGCTTGAGGTCTGGATCGACCAGGATCTGTGTACGGGCGACGGGATCTGTGCCCAGTACGCCCCCGAGGTCTTTGAGCTGGACATCGACGGTCTGGCCTATGTGAAGAGCGGCGACGACGAGCTGCTGCAGGCCGTGGGTGCCACAACGGCCGTACCGCTGACGCTTCTGCGTGACGTGGCGGACTCGGCGAAGGAATGTCCGGGCGACTGCATCCACGTCCGTCGGGTTTCGGACAAGGTCGAGGTGTACGGGCCCGACGCGGAGTGACCCGTGGGGCACCCCGTGTCACCGTTGTCCGCTTCCTGACACCCTCCGCCGCGGCGGAGGGTGTCTTTCTGTCCGCGGCCGCCGGCCCCGCGGAGGTGCCGGGAGCGGGGGACGGGCTCAGACGCTCTGGGCGCCCGAGGGGGTCGAGCGGACGAACGCGCCGTTCTTCCACTGCCACTTGGCCTCGTCCTTGACGTCCGGGCAGCAACTCGGGACGTCGGCGGAGGAGTAGCCGAGCAGGGTGGCAGTGACGACTCCGTCGCGGACCGCGAAGTCCGTGACGCTGAGACGCTCCTTGGGATCGATCAGGGTCGCGACGACGCGGGGCTTCTTCGCGTCCTCACCCTGAGTGAGGACGTAGACACCGCTGGGCGGGGTCCCGGAGCCGGCGTCGCAGCGGACGACGGCCACGGTCTCGGGGCGGCCGTCGCCGTCGAGGTCGCCCGAGGCCTTCTTTGTCACGAGCGCCTTGGCCGGTCCGCAGGTGATCGGGAAGTCGACACCGGTCGGGTCCGGGGCGGCGACGGAGGCCGCGGCCGATTTCGCTCCGGTGGCGGGCTGGGCGGCTCGCGCCGGATCGGGCTGGAGGACGGAGGAGAGCGCGACGACTCCGGCGATGGCGGTGGCCGTGGCGACCCACTGCAGGGGGCTGGTGTGCGTGTGTGCCAGTTCCGGGACGGCGGATTGCTGCACTAGGAGTGTCTCCCGTGAGGGGCTGTGCCGGTGGGGGTGGGGTGTCCCGCATGGTGCCACACGTCACAGCCCTGGGGAACGGCGGGGTCCGGACTTCTGAGCGAGTTCTCAGCCTGTCGGGGAGGCGTCTCGTCGGCGCTCGGGCCGCCCCCCGGGTGCGGGACCGCGCCGGGGCCGACGGAGGGCCCGGAACGGCCGCCTGACGGCTCGTGGCGGTGCGCCCCTGAGCGGGGTCAACGGAAAAGCACAGTGGCCGAGTTCCCCGGGACATTCGGGAACTCGGCCACGGCCGTGGTGCGTTGGACGCGTCAGCGGCCGGATCCGCCGTCGGCGTTCGGGCCGGAGTAGTCCTCGCCGTAGGCGCCCTTGGAGGGGCGGCGGCGGCGCATGGGCGGCTCGACGCCGTCCGCGAGGCGGCGGGCGGTGAGCAGGAAGCCGGTGTGGCCGATCATCCGGTGGTCCGGACGGACGGCCAGGCCCTCGATGTGCCAGTTGCGGATCATCGATTCCCAGGCGGTCGGCTCGTTGAACGAGCCCATCTCGCGGATCGACTCGACGGTCCGCGCGAGCTGGGTGGTGGTCGCCACGTAGCAGCAGAGGATGCCGCCGGGGACGAGCGCCTTGGAGACGGCCTCCAGGCACTCCCAGGGGGCGAGCATGTCGAGGATGACGCGGTCCACGTCGGTGTCGCTCAGGTTGTCCTGGAGGTCGCCGACCGTGAGCTGCCAGGCGGGGTGCGGGCCCCCGAAGTAGCGCTCGACGTTCTGCTGGGCGATCTCCGCGAAGTCCTCGCGGCGCTCGTACGAGTGCAGCATGCCCTGGTCGCCGATGGCGCGCAGCAGGAAGCTGCTGAGCGAGCCGGAGCCGACTCCCGCCTCCACGACGCGTGCGCCGGGGAAGATGTCGGCGAAGGCCAGGATCTGCCCCGCGTCCTTGGGGTAGACCACGGCGGCGCCGCGGGGCATGGACAGGACGTAGTCGGGGAGCAGGGGGCGCAGCGCGAGGTAGGCGACGTTTCCGGTGGTGCGGACAACGCTGCCCTCGGGTGCGCCGATCAGCTCGTCGTGGGGGAAGGAACCCTTGTGGGTGTGGAAGTTCTTCCCGGCCTCGAGCGTGAACGTGTAGTGGCGGCCCTTGGGGTCGGTCAGCTGAACCTGGTCCCCGACCTTGAAGGGCCCGCGCCTGCGGGCGGCACCGGTCGGTTCGGACATGTGAACAGCCTACCGGTCCGGGGCGGGCCCGCCGACCACGGTGGAGGGTCAGGCGGGCCGGGCCATGGCCTTCACGAAGGCGCGCTCGACGTCGGCGGCGGACAGGACACCGTAGATCTCGCCCGAGTCCTCCACCACCAGGTACTCGGTGGCGGGGGTCGCGCGCAGGAAGTCGAGGAGTTCCTCGCCGGCCAGTTCGGCGGAGACGCGCATGCCGTCGGTGAGGTCCTGGGCGAGGCCGCTGACGGCGACCCAGGGGCGCCGGTGCTCGGGGACGCCGACGATGGCCGCTTCGCGGACCAGTGACAGGGGTTCGCCGTCGGCGTCGACGACGACCAGGGCGCGGGCGCCCGCGTCGTTGGCGCGGCGCAGGGCCTCGGAGAGGGGGGTGCTGGTCTCGACGGGGACGGCGCGCCGGGTGAGTGAGCGGGCGCGCAGTTCCGGGAGGTGTTCGCGGAGCCGGGCCACGCGCAGGCTGTTGCCGGCGCCGGTCCAGATGATCGCCGCGAGGATGGCGGCGAGCAGGGCGTCGGTGACGGTGTCCATGCCACTGAGGTCCTCGGGGGCGGCGCCGAGGACGGAGGACTGGGTGAGCAGGGGCAGTCCGATCAGGACGGAGACGGCGAGGGCGCGGCCAACCCAGGCGGCGGCGACGGTGCCGCTCATCGGCCTGCCGGTGATCTTCCAGACGACCGCGCGGAGCATCCGGCCGCCGTCGAGGGGAAGGCCGGGCAGCAGGTTGAAGGCGGCGACGATGAGGTTGGAGATCATCAGGCCGGCCAGCAGGACGCCGGGGACCGTGCCGGGCTCGACCGGGAGCATGGCGAGGTAGAAGACGCCGGACAGGACGAGGGAGAGGAGGGGGCCGACGAAGGCCAGCACGAACTCGCGGCCGGGGGTCTCGGCTTCCTTCTCGATCTCGGAGACGCCGCCGAAGAACTGGAGCTGGATGCGGCGCACCGGCAGTTTGAAGCGCAGGGCGGCGACGGTGTGGGCGAGTTCGTGGACGAGCACGGAGGCGTAGAAGGCGACCGCGAAGAACAGCGAGACCAGGTAGCGGGCGGCGCCGAGTTCGGGCAGGACGCGGTCGAGTTGCCCGCCGAACACCCAGGTGATCAGGGCGGCGACGAGGAACCAGCTGGGTGCGACGTAGACGGGGACGCCGAACGGCCGTCCCATGAGCAGGCCGCCGCCGGGTTCCTTGCGGCGGCGGGGCGGGCGACCGCCCTTGTCGCCACCGCTGCCGGTGCCGCCGCCCGTGTTGCCGCTGTGGGCGAGGGTCCGGTGGGCGTCGTGGTGCTCGGGCGGTGTTCCGGCCGCGTTACCGGTGCCGGTGGGGTTCTGGTGGCCGTGGTCCTGGTGGGGTGGTGTCGGGGAGTCGCCTCCCTCGTCGGTCTCGGCCGTGGAGCGGGTGCGCGCGGCGGGGTCGTCGTCCGCCTCGGACCGCGACCGGGCGTGCGTCGCGGAGCTGTCGTGCGGCGCGGGTCCCGAGCTGTCGGGCGCCGGGGAGCCGCCCTCCGCGCGCGCGGAGGGTGCGGGGCTCTGCCCGGGAGCGGGCCGGGTGGTGGAGGTCGCGGGGTGGTCCGGTGTCGGGCCGCTGTCGGCCGGCTCGATCCTGCCGTCGTGTTCGGGGGCCGCGGGCGTCGGCCCGGTGGAGGTCTCGGGTCCGGCCGGTTCGGGGCGCTGGGCGTCGGCGGCCGGGCCGGCGGAGGCTCCGGGCCTCTCGGGGCCCTCGGTCGCCTCGCCGGTGCCGGACCGCGGCTGCCCGCTCCCGCCGCTCTCGTCCACGATGTCCCCTCGTTCGAAGCGTCTCCCGCCCCGATCATGCGGAGCAGGAGGGTCTGTGGTCGATGGTATGCGGCCGTCGCGGCGCGTTCCGCCCCGGCACCCCCTCTGTTTTCCGTGCCGTCGCCCGTGCCGGGGCCGGTCGGGCAGTGTCGCCGGGGCCGTTCGGGACCGGGTCGCGGCGTGCGGCACGCTGCCCGGCGGGGTGGCGCGTCCCTCGCATACGGGATGTATCGATCCGAACGGGATCACCAGCTGTCAGTGGCGGGCCGTAAGGTCTGTCGTCATGGAAACGAGCACCGAGGGCGCCGCGCCCGAAGAAGTGGCCGCGGCCGGCGAGGCCGTCGTGCCCGTCGCCGACGGACCGGCCCCGGCGGTCGCCCGCGCGCCCGCCTCGCTGTCGCCCTCGCGTGCCAGTGACTTCATGCAGTGTCCGCTGCTGTACCGCTTCCGGGTGATCGACAAGCTGCCGGAGAAGCCGAGCGCGGCGGCGACCAGGGGCACCTTGGTGCACGCGGTGCTGGAGCGGCTGTTCGACGCGCCGGCGGCGGACCGGACCGCGCCGCGCGCCAAGTCGCTGATCCCCGGTCAGTGGGACCGGCTGCGCGAGACGCGGCCGGAGGTCGTGGAGCTGTTCGCCGACGACCCGGAGGGCGAGCGGCTCGCGCGCTGGCTGACCGAGGCCGAGCAGCTCGTGGAGCGGTGGTTCACGCTGGAGGACCCGTCCCGGCTGGAGCCGGCCGAGCGGGAGCTGTTCGTCGAGGCGCGGCTCGATTCCGGTCTGACCCTGCGCGGCATCATCGACCGGGTCGACGTGGCGCCGACGGGCGAGGTCCGGATCGTCGACTACAAGACGGGAAAGGCACCCCGTCCGGAGTACGCCGAGGGTGCCCTGTTCCAGATGAAGTTCTACGCGCTGGTGGTGTGGCGGCTGAAGCAGGTGGTCCCGCGCCGTCTTCAGCTCGTCTATCTGGGCAGCGGTGACGTGCTGACGTACGACCCGGTGATCGCCGACCTGGAGCGGGTGGAGCGCAAGCTGCTCGCGCTGTGGGAGGTGATCCGGCTGGCGACGGAGACGGGTGAGTGGCGGCCGCGGCCCACCAAGCTCTGCGGCTGGTGCGACCACCAGGCGGTATGTCCGGAATTCGGCGGTACTCCCCCGCCGTATCCGCTCGCGGTCAGGGCGCCCGAGTCGGGTCCCCGTGAACAGGGCAGAATGGGGCCGGACTAGCGAAGGAGACTTACGTGGCCATCCGCGTCCTACTGGTCGACGACCAGCCGCTGCTGCGCACCGGCTTCCGGATGATTCTGGAGGCGGAGCCGGATCTCGCGGTCGTCGGCGAGGCCGGTGACGGTCTCCAGGCACTCGATCAGGTGCGTGCGCTGCAACCCGATGTGGTTCTGATGGACATCCGCATGCCGCGGATGGACGGTGTCGAGGCGACCCGGCAGATCACCGGCCCCGGCCGGGACGGTCCGGCGAAGGTGCTCGTCCTGACGACCTTCGACCTCGACGAGTACGTGGTGGAGGCGCTGCGCGCGGGCGCCAGTGGTTTCCTCCTCAAGGACGCGCCGGCCAACGAACTGGTGCAGGCGATCCGGGTGGTGGCGGGGGGCGAGGCGATGCTCGCGCCGAGCATCACGCGCCGGCTGCTCGACAAGTACGCGGGGCATCTCCCGTCCGGCGACGATCCGGTGCCGGACACCCTGCACACGCTGACGGACCGTGAGGTCGAGGTGCTGAAGCTGGTCGCGCGCGGACTGTCGAACGCGGAGATCGCGGCCGACCTCTTCGTCAGTGAGACCACGGTCAAGACGCATGTGGGTCACGTCCTGACGAAGCTGGGGCTGCGCGACCGGGTGCAGGCCGCGGTGTACGCGTACGAGAGCGGGCTGGTGCGCCCCGGGGCGCAGTGACCTCTCCGGCAGCCTGACCGGTCGCGTCCGCATCCGGCCCGGCTGCGGACGCGACCGCTCGGACAGCGCGAAGGGCGCCCGTTCCACTGGGAACGGGCGCCCTTCGCTTACGGCGTCGTAGGGGGGCAGGACAGGACGGAGGTAGGCAAGAGGGTCCGGGGCCGCCTGGTGAGGGTCGCGCGTCGGGCGGCGGCACTCCGCACTCGCGCCGGACAGAAGCCGGCGCCCCCGCAGCGGGGCGGTGAGGCAGGAAGCCTCAGGACGCCCCGTCAGCTCCCTGCCCCTGCTGCTCGCTCTCGAACGCCATCACGGCCTCAGCGACGGCACGCCGCCAGCTGAACGCCACGCCTCCGTGCTCACGCGCCAGTTCGGCAGCCAGACCGCGCCGCTGGACGAGCGGCAGCGACGTCTGCTGATGGGAGCTGAGGCTCGGATCCTGGGCCATGGTGCGATCCGAGCCGTCGCCCAGGCGGCTGGCCGGGGTCAGCGAGACCACCTATGTAAAGGTGTGGACGAGCTGGAGGCCGGGGCGGAGCCGCTGGGCCGGGTCCGCCGTCCCGGTGGCGGGCGCCAGCGGGCGGCTGAGGTTCCATGCCTACGCCGCCTCCGAACTTCATTCTGAAAGATCAGAGCCGTACGGTGAGCTCCTTAGCTCTCGCCGAGCAAGCCGCGGACCCGCGTGAACGCCCACGCACCAAGTGATTGGGTGTTTGCAGTTGCGGCGGCGGACCGTCAGGCCGGACCCAGCAGGGCGGAGTTACGGGGGTCCGGGAGCGGATGCGGCTGCTGCGGGGTGGTCGGGACGAACACCGGGGCGTCCTGCTGGTAGAAAATGTCGATGTCGGCTTCCTCGCCGCTGACGATCAGCGTGTCCCAGGCACCGCTCTCCTGGAGCGTGCGAAGGGTTGCGGGCGCCAGAGTGGAGAGATGGGCCCGGAGCACGTCGTCATCCGGCAGACCCGGCATACGGGGCGCCAGCCGCTCACGGATGGCCCGCATACGGTCCAGCAGGACCTCCAGATCAGCGTCCGCGGGAGCAGCGCCGGCGCGGCCAACTACGCCCGGAGCCGGGACCGGGGCCGCACTCGCCTCCATGCTCCCTTCGATGATGTCCTTGATCGCCCGGGTCACACCCCGCTCGTCCGTGGTGACCATCGCGTTCCAGGCGCGGCTCTTGTGCCGGTACTGGAGCATCGACATGGCCGCCTCGTGGCGGATGAAGTCCGCGTCACGCAGCGGCCGTCCGCGCCAGGCCCGGCTGAGGGAGCGGGCCAGCGAGACGGCGGAGGCCAGGCCGCTGTTGAGGCCGCGTCCGGGCCAGAAGTGGATGGCGTTGGCCGCGTCCCCCAGGAGGAACCCGTACGTGCCCGGGCCTTCCGCGGTCGGGCGGGTGAGCTGGGCGGTGAACCGCGGGCGCTGGACCATGTCGAGGCGGAACGACGTGATGGCGCTGAGGTCCTCCTCGGGGACGTCGAACAGCCGCAGCCCTTCCACGATCCGCTTCCACAGCGGCGAGCCGCGCAGCAGCGCCGGCAGGAACAGAGTGCCGTGGGTCGGGCAGACGAACTCGTTGTCCTCGTGGCGGCTCATCACGCACGGCCGGGCCGCGATGCACTCTTCGAAGACCTGCCGCACCGGGTCGATGCCGATGACGTTTCGGGCCTCCTCGCGGGTGAGGCGCATGTTCAGGAAGCCCTCGCCGCGCAGCGAGTTGAGCAGGAAGCGGTTCTGCGCCACGGTGAGCAGCACGCTCATCGGGTCCGAAAGACGGGACTTGACCTTGAGTCCGAGCACGATGTCCTGGATGTGCTCGCCGTCGAGGGAGTAGATGGAGGCGTCTGCCATGCCGAAGCGGCTGGCGAAGTGCTCACGGGTGCGGGAGCGACCGCCCTCGCCGATGACGAGTACGTGATCGCGGGTGATGAGGTGTTCCTGCTCTGCTATGTCGAATCGCTTGGGCACGAGCCGGATGGCGGACTTGCTGTTGGCCAGTTCGAGCAGTTGGTCCTCGATGTAGGCGATACGTATGTTGCGGGGCGGCCGTCCGTCGACGGAGTCGGGGCCGAGCGGCCACATCTCCGAATACTGGCCGGTGTCGCCGAACAACGCCGTCTGCATCTCGGTTGTGAGCGTCAGGTACTGCCGGCTCTGGACGGTGACGACTTGCTGGCGGCGGACGTTGCCCTGGTCGGCGTCCTTCCAGACGACGGAGGTGCCGTTGCGCATCCACCGGCCGTCGTAGACGGTGATCGCGACCCGTCCGGCCAGTGCATCCTCCAGCAGCAGCGCGACGGCCAGGCCGACGGGGCCGCCGCCGGTTACCGTGACCCGGAGGACTCCTGGGTCCACGGCCGCGTTGGCGCGCGGCAGGTCCATCTGGGAGAGGTCCATGACCGTCTCCACGGCCCCCTGGGTCTCGAACAGGAACGTCTCGTCGCCGATGCGAATGGTGTCGCCGGGCAGCAACTCATGCCGCTCGACACGCTGTTCGTTGACGAAGGTGCCGTTCCTGCTCCCACGGTCGTGGAGGACGTAGGTACCGTGGTCGGCGACGATCTCGGCGTGGAAGCGGGAAGCGCTGACGCTGACGATGACGACGTCGTTGTCGCTCTTGCGCCCGAACGTCACCGGAGCTTCTCCGAGAACCACGCTCTGACCGGTGAACGGACCGGTGCGTCCCACGATGACCGACAGCACGGAAACTCCTTAAGGGAAAAAGATTGGTCCAATTATGAACGACCAGGGACTCTTGTCACTCGCCGTTCGACCGGCAAGTGATGGAAAATGGCACAGGGTTGGACTTCGTATCGAACGGTGACTTGATCTCGACGGCCATCGCGCTCTTCAACGTCCCGTCCTGAGCCCAGGTCGACAGGCGCACTGTCTCCGACTTGCTCGTCGGGTCACCCTCACGGAACGCCAGCGTCCGCCACTCCTTGTCCACCACGGCTCCGTTGTCGGACACCCACCGGTACGAGAACTGGACCGGGGCCCGGTCTGTCTTGAACGTCGCGGTGAACCAGGGCGCCTCACCGTCTCCGCCTGGGCAGGTCCCGTCGAACGTGGTGGCGTTGCCGGTGACAGCCACCGACACCGGTTGGGACGCGCTGCCAGTGCTGGTGGTTTCGGCTTTCTTGGCGCTCTTGTCGTCGTCCTGGTTCATGACCTTGTAGGCGATGCCGCCACCAGACAGGACAAGCGCGACCGCCGCAGCCCACACCAGATACGTCCTACGACGGCCGCGCCGGGCGGGGAGGGGCCCGGATTTGGCGTCCTGGCCGAAGCCGCCCGCCGGGACGGGCGTGGCCGCGCCGGACCCGAACGCCGCGCTGTCCGGCGGAGGCCCGAATGTGCCCAGCGGCGAGGGCGTGGCCGCAGCCCGAGCCGCCGTCACCTCAACCGCAGCGGTCGGGCCCGTCGACGTGGTCGGAGCAGTCGCAGCCACAGTCTCCTCGGCGGCCGGCGTCTGCTGGTCGGGCGGGGTCTTCTCTGCGGCCGTCACCGCCTCGGTGACGGCCGCAGAGACACCGCCCGTCACCGACGTCGTGGGCACCGTCAAATCCGCGGTCACCTCCGCATCCGCAGCCCCCGCCCCGACCGTTGCCGTCAACACCTTGGTCGCCCGCAAGAGTTCACCCATGGCTTCCTCGGCCCCCATCCGTCCCTCGGGGTCCTTGCTCATCAGCCCCTCGATGACCGCCGTCAGCGGACCGGCCCGGTGCGGCGGCGGCAACTCGTCGTCCACGACGGCCCGCAGGGTCGACAGGGCACTCGTCCGGCGGAACGGCGAACGCCCCTGTACGGCCGTGTAGAGCAACGCCCCGAGCGACCACAAGTCGGAGGCGGTACCCGGTATCCGGCCCAACGCACGCTCGGGGGCGAGGTACTCGGGCGATCCAACGACCTCACCGGTCATCGTCAACGCGGTACTGCCCTCCACGCTGGCTATGCCGAAGTCGGTCAGGACGACCCGCCCCTCGTCGGCAAGCAGCACGTTGGCGGGTTTAACGTCACGGTGCAGCACGCCGACGCTGTGGGCCGCGCGCAGTGCCGCGAGGACCTCGAGGCCGATGCGCGCGACCTCCTTCGGTGCCAGCGCGCCCTCGGCGCCGATCGCATCGGCGAGGGAGCGGCCGCGAACGAGTTCCATGACGATCCACGGCCGGTCGTCGAAGGTCACCACGTCGTGGACGGTGACGACTCCACGGGCGTTGACGCGTGCCGCCGCCCGCGCCTCCCGCTCCAGTCGGATGTGCATCTGCCTGCTGCGTTCGGCGGGTAGTTCGATGGAGGCACGGACCTCTTTGACGGCGACGTCGCGGTGGAGCACTTGGTCGCGGGCCCGCCATACGGTGCCCATACCGCCCTCGCCGAGTACGGACAGCAGCCGGTACCTGCCTGCGACAAGCCGCTCACCGCCGGCCTCTGACGATGTCTCGTCTACGTTCTGCATGAGGTCCACTCCCTAACTCCGCCAACCGCCGCCGCTAGTATGATGAATACGGCGACGATCACTAAATGAGCAGCGTGGGGGCCGGACAGAAACAATCCGGACAGTACTGTGACAGTCGTGAACCGCCGACCTCCTCGGTGTCATGCCGCCGCCCGTCGAGGAGTGGGCGCAGGTGTCCGACACGATCATGCGGAGCATGGACGCCGGCCTGGACCCCGACCTGATCGAGCCCGGCCGGCGCGCCTGCCAGCAGCTCAGCGACCTGGTCGCCTCCTGGTTCACCACCACCGGCCGGCCCACCGGACTGCTGGGGAACGTCCGCGCCCGCACCGAGAACACCGGTCCCGAGCATGCCGTCTACGCCATGCACACGGCCCGCGTGCTGTTCCAGGGCGGCTACAGCACCCTGACCGCCGCGATCGCCAACCTCCTCGACACCCTGGGCCGCCGGCCCGACGTCCTCACCGCGCTGCGCGAACGTCCGGGGCTCGTACCCCTCGCCGTCGACGAACTCGTCCGCTTCGACGGGCCCGTGCAGGGCACCACCCGCCTCGCGGCCGCCGACCTGTCGATCGGCGACGTCGCGGTGCGCCGCAGCCAGAAGGTGACCGTGCTGTTCGCCGCCGCCAACCGCGACCCCGACGCGTTCACCACCCCGAACGCGCTCATCCTGGACCGCTCACCCAACCGGCACCTCGGCTACGGCTGGGGCACCCACGCCTGCCTCGGCACCGTCGCCGATCCCCGCCGACGACGTCCAGATCCTCGGCAAAGTCGTCGGCGTCCTGCGCATCCTCTGAGATCAGAACCGGCCTTGGCTGGCCGCGCGGTCAGGCGCTGCGCCGCTTCGGAGCCAACGTCTTCTTGGGGGTCCTCTTCACCGCTGCCTTCTTCGTGGCGGTGGCCTTGTTCGCGGCCGTCGTCTGTGAAGCGGGGGTCGCGGCCTGTCTGACCTCGTAGGGCACTGCTGTGCGAGTGGCTCTGCACCGGCGCGCAAGCAATACCTGGCACAGAACGGTGCGTGGCCGGGGATGGTCAAGATCTTCACGGCGAAGTGCCGGGCGAGTACGAGCTGGCCGCTCGATGGACTTTCGTGGCACCGAAGATCGGCTAGACCCTTGATCTGCTCGTGCCCTTCGGCTGGTCTGCAGCCGCTCTATCCCCGCCGGGCAACCGAATCTGCCGTAACGGTGGTCTGGAGGGCGAGGGAGGGTGCTCGATGCAAGCCGAACAAGAGGACCGGTTCCAGGACTTCGTCAGAGCGCGGTGGCCGCAACTGGTGCGGACCGCTTATCTGCTGACGGGGGACGTCCACCATGCGGAGGACTTGACGCAGACCGCGCTGGCCAAGGCGTACCGGTCATGGCGACGGATCTCGCGTGCTGACAATCCGGAGGCATACGTCCGACGAATGCTCGTCACCTGTAACAGTGACCGGTTTCGCAAAAGGCGGATCAGCGAGTCGCTGACGGCGTCTGTACCCGAGAGGGCGGGGTGCGACGAGGGCGCAGTCCGGGTGGAGGAACGCGGCTCCTTACTCGCCGGACTGGCTCAACTTCCCTCACGCCAGCGGGCGGTGGTGGTGCTGCGGTACTGGGAAGACCTGTCGGAGGCAGAGGTGGCCGAAATGCTTGGCTGCTCGGCCGGCACCGTTAAGAGCCAGGCGTCCAAGGGGCTGGCGAAGTTGCGTTCATATCCGGGGCTGGCTGACAGCCGCGCAGTGTCCGGCGGGCGGGGAGGTAGCAAGTGAACGGGCCAGGTGATGCGCAGGCGTCTGAGTCTCGGGCAGAGGAGCTTCAGGACGAGCAGGAGTTCAGATTCGAGGAGCGTATGCGTGAGCTTCTCGCCGAGGACGCCTACACGATCAGACCTTCGCCGGCGCCTTACACGGCAATCCGGAAGCGGGGTCGCAGGGAGCGGAAGCAGCGGGCGGCGGCGGCATTGGCGGCGCTGATTTCTCTGTGCACGCTGCCCGCGGTGGCCTACACCCTGGCCGGGGGAGACGGGGAACGGGGCACGCACACGGCGGCGCCGAAGCCCTCAGACGGCCCACCGCGTACCTCGGCCGCCACGACGCCCGGGTATACGCACTCCGCCACTGAAGGACAGCTGCTCGACGGGATCACGTTCACCCAAGCATTTGACGGGCTGGACAAGTGCCTGACCGCCGAACGCGGCACGCCGACTGCCCCGCTGGGCGAGGCCAAGAACTACCGGATCATCCTGGCGGCGAAGAGTAACGGCAGTTCCGCCCCCGGCGACAGCTTCCATGTGGTCGGCGTGCGGGAGCACCCGGCGGGGATGAGGGTGGTCTGCGACATCGAAGACGGCCAGGCCTCCGGTATCAGTACCGGAGCCAGCGACGCGGATCCGCCCGACCGACGCCTGGTCGTGCCCGATCCCAATGCGGGCGAGTTGTTCCAGCAGACGGCCGCGGACAAGGGCAGCTGGACGCTCCCCTTCCGGTGGGCGGTTGTCGGAACGGTCGACCCCTCAGTGACCGAAGTGTCTGTCTCATACGGCAACACCACCCGCCAAGCGGTCGTGGATGACGGCTGGTTTGTCGCCTCCGGCACGCTGCGCCAGCAAACTACAGCGGCACCACACATCAAGGGGTACGACGCCGCCGGAAAGCTCGTCTACGACTCCGACCAGGACAAGTACTGGGCGCGAACGCTGCCTTGACCACGCCCCACGGAGACCAGTGCGTCGGCTTGACCAAAGCGATCGCAACAGCATTGGCTGGGCCCGAAGCCGAGTCTCCCCACGCGCTTTCGCGCGCGAGAGCCGCCACCTTCGACACGCACTGCCCGGAGCACGGGCACGTCGGACGTGCTGGCCGCCTCGCCAGGTTCACATGGCGCCAACTGGCCCACGTGGCAGGGCCAACCACCCCGGCCCACCCTGCGAAGTGAGCTCATGCCACTTCTTGGAGCCGTAGGCACTGCCCACGAACGACGAATGAGCACATATTGACCTGCCACAAGCGCTGAGTGGGAACCAGCGGGCTATTTGCCCTGCCGACGCGTCGGGCACGACGGAGACCGAGCAGATCCACAACAGCCGCGGTTCATCGCGCGGCCCGGCAACGCAATGCCCACGTGCGACCTCCACGACGCAGAAGGTTCAGTGCCACGCGCGCGGCAACGAAGGGTGAGGGATGAGGACAAGACCACGCAGAAGCAGAACACGATCACGCGTCCGCCAGGCCGGCGAACCGAAAATTGACCATCGGACGTACGGCCAGGACAGCACTCCGACCCGTCCCACGGACACACTCGCAGCCGATGGTGAGCCCGCCGCTCGGGGGATCGACAGGCACAAAGCCGCAGCCAGGACAAGGCCAGCCCACCGGCACCGCGTCCGTTCCGGGGACACGCCATCGAAGCGCGGCCGGGGCATATCCCGGGCACGGTCCAGACGGCGACGGGCCCTTCGCTGGTCCACAACGGGCCTGGTGCTCCTCACACTTGGTACTGCGACTGCCGGCTACCTCTACTACCGGCAGCTCAACAGCAACATCAAAAGGGAAGCCCTGAACCTCGGGGACGAAAAGGACCGGCCCGCCAGAGCCAAAGCCAACACCGCGGGCCAGACGCCCCTCAACATCCTCCTGATCGGATCTGACGCCCGGGACACCAAAGAGAACCAGAAGCTCGGCGCCGCCAGACACACCTTCAACGGAGTTCCCCTCGCGGACGTCCAGATGCTCTTGCACCTCTCCGCCGACCGCTCCAACATGTCGGTCGTCAGCATGCCGCGCGACACCTTGCTACAGATCCCAAAATGCACGGACCCCGACAGCGGCACTGTCTACGAGGCCACCGTCTTGCCCACACCAGCCAACGAGTCCCTCGGCCGCGGCGGACCCGGCTGCACAGTAGCGACATGGGAAAAGATCACTGGCATCCACATCGACCACTTCCTGCAGATCGACTTTTCCGGCGTGGTGTCCATGGCAGACGCCATCGGCGGTGTTCCGGTCTGCGTCGACGCCAACATCCACTCCAGGGACAGTCAGGGCCACGGCTCAGGACTGAAGCTCACCAAAGGCACCCACCCGGTCAAAGGCAAACAGGCCCTGCAATGGCTGCGCACCCGCTACGGCTTTGGAGACGGCAGCGACCTGATGCGTGCCCGCGCCCAGCACATGTACATGAACTCGATGGTCCGCTTGCTGTCCAGCAAGACCTTCCTCTACGAGGCAACATGAGGCCGGCGGCGGAGCAGTGCCCGCAAACTCGCGCTCGGTCATTCCACCCCACACGCCCCACTCGATCCGGTTGGCGAGGGCGTCGGCGAGACACTTCGGTACGAACGGAACAGCCCGCGCGTATCGCCTTAGCCCGGGACTGGCCCCATTTGAGTTGATTTATGGCTTACTGACGGCGTTGGCCTGCGGTGAGCCGCGCGGCAGAGCTCGTTTGACAGATCGCTAACATCACCTCCATCATCATTCCACTAATGTAGTAGCTAAATGGTGGAGGCCATGGAGTTCCGCATCGACCGGCGCAGCGCGATACCCGCCTATCAACAGGTCGTAGAACAGACCAAGCAGGCACTGCGGTTGGGTGCTCTCATGCCCGGAGATCGCTTGCCCACGGCCAAAGAAGTCGCCGAGGCCAGTGCTCTCAATCCCAACACCACCCTCAAGGCTTATCGGGAGCTGGAGCGCGAAGGGTTGGCCGAGCTGATGCCCGGCCTCGGCACGTTCATCCGCCGCTCGCTCGCGCGTCCGCAGACAGGATCCGACTCGCTGCTGCGTGAGGAGCTCGAAGCGTGGGTGGGGCGAGCCCGAGACGCAGGCTTGGAGCGAGAGGACGTATCTGCCCTTATCGCTTCGCTCCTGGATGCAAAGTACGCAGAGGTCGCGGCCCCCGGAAGTAGATCGACGAGCTTGAATCGCAAGGAGCAACAGTGAGTAACGCCAGGGATGCCATGGACATAGCCGACCCCATCGAGGAGTCGGCTATCGAGGCTTTCGGGGTGGGTAGGAAGTACCGTCGAGGCTGGGCTTTGCAGGATTGTTCGTTTCGGCTGCCAGCAGGACGGATCTGCGGGCTGGTGGGTCCCAACGGAGCCGGCAAGACAACCCTCATGGCGATCGCCGCCAACCTGCTGAAGCCGACGGACGGCACGCTCACGGTATTCGGAGCGGCACCGGAATCCGCCGAGGCAGGCCTGCGTACGGCATTCCTCGCACAGGAGAAGCCACTGTTCCGCCGGTTCACCGTCGCTGAGACGCTACGTCTGGGGCGAGAACTCAACCCTGGCTGGGACCAACAGGCGGCCGAGGGCATCGTCCGGGCCGGCAATGTGGCCATGGCTGCGAAGATCGGTACGCTCTCCGGCGGACAGCGGACCCGGGTGGCATTCGCCCTCGCATTCGGCAAGCGGCCCGACCTGCTCCTGCTGGACGAGCCGATGTCCGACCTCGATCCCCTGGTCCGACATGAGCTCATGGGCACATTGCTGGCGGAGGCGGCTGAGCGTGGAACCACTGTGGTGATGTCTTCGCACATGCTCAGCGAAATAGAGAACGTCTGCGACTTCCTTCTTGTGCTGTCCACCGGCGGTCTGCGCGTGGCGGGGGACGTTGAGGAGATCCGCAGCGCCCACCTCCTCGTGCAGGGAGCTCACAGCGACACCCGTCAGCCCCACGGTATCCCGGCCGAACTCGCTGCACACACTGTCATTGAGAGCCGCACGAGCGGGCGCCAAGTGACCGCTCTCATTCGTCCGGACGGGCCTGTTGCCGGCCAATGGCACAGTCGCACCCCTGGGCTGGAGGAGCTTCTCCTGTCCTACCTGCGCTCCCCTGACGCGCCTCCTCTGATCAGTCCCACAGCCCAGATCCCTCTCGCCTTCAACTCTCACGGCTCGCAGGTGACAGCAATATGAGTAATCTCGCTCCCCTCTCTGCGGCCGCCCCCGTCGTCCCATCGGCCACCCCGCGCCGCGGTCCCCGCCTGAGCGGCATGATCTGGCTCGTCTGGCGCCAGCACCGAGCTGCCTACTGGACTCTCCTCGCTGCCACCGCATTGTCCGTGGCATGGATCATCCTCAAGCGAGCCGACCTCACTGACTATCTCGCTGCTCATGGCTGGCCATCAGCCACTGGTAAATGGGTTGACGGGCTGGGCCCTTACCAGTTCGAACTCCAGAAGGTGGGTCTTGGCCTGGGCTTTGCTCCCATCCTGCTGGGCGTCTTCCTTGCCGCTCCTCTTCTTGCCGGTGACCTTGAGACCGGCACCGCTAAGCTCATCGCTTCCCAGTCCGCGAGCAGGATCCGCTGGCTCTGCACGAAGCTGGGCCTCAGCATGCTGGTCGTCGTTCTCTGCACGACGGCCCTTTCGATCGCGTTCGGCTGGTGGTTCGAGCCGATCAAGAGTTCAGACTCGGGAACGAGTTGGAGCGATGGCTTCATATTCGACAACACGGGCCCGGTCCCCGTCGCACTCGCGCTGTTCACCGTCGCAGCCGGTGTGGCAATTGGCATGATCTTGCGCCGCACACTTCTCTCCATGGTGGTCACGTTCGTCGCCGCCGTGATCGTCCAACTCCTGTGGGGCCGGGCTCGGCTGCATCTCGGCGACGTCATCACTTTGACGACCACCGGCAAGGACCACCCTATGGTCTTCCCCGAGGTACCTCACGGAGCGATTGAAATCGATCGCTGGTACGCCACGGGTTCAGGCGGCACGCGCGGCCTGGGCACCTGTATTAATGGCGCGTCTGAGAGCATCCGCGCTGCCTGCCGACAGAAGGCCGACATCTCAGGCTGGTCTATCGACTACCTGCCCATTTCACAGCTGCACAGCATGCAGTGGTTCGGGGCCTCGATCCTTTTCGTTCTCACAGCCCTGATCACCGTATTCATCCTGCTTCGAGGCCACAAGCGGGTCGTCTGACCTGCCTGCCCCTGGAGGAAACAGACTCCGTCACCAAGCAAGTCGGCGCCCAGGGGAAGGACGACACATCCTTCCCCTGGAACTCGACAAACGCGGCGCCGAGTTACTGTTCCAGGTTCTCACCGAACGGGAGGAAAAAGCAGCGTCGCCATCGCCTCCAACAAGAATGTTGCCGGGTGGACCAAAACGTATACCGATTCGCGGCTCTGCACGGCCATCGTCGACCGACTCACCTTCGGCGGGAACATCATCGAGGCCGGCACAGACTCTTCCGGCTCGCTCAAACCCGGGCCGAACAGACCGCAGGCTGACGATCACACCAAGCCCTTCCTCCTGTTCGCTTCTGCGCGCCGTTTCTCTACGCTTCTTCCGGTTTGCGGCGGGTAGCGTGAGGCATACGCGCAGATCGTGTGACAAATTGGATCAGTGGCAGGGTTTTCACGTCAGCCCTGGTCGCATGGGGCTGAACTGATCGTTTCAATATGAGCTGGTGGGACGCCTGGCGCCGGGATATGCCGTAGGTGGGCAGTCATGAATGGTCACCGGCCGGTGGATGATCGTCCCAGCGCGGTCTGCGCGTCGGCTGCCGCGAGCACAGTGTCAGCCAGTTCTTCGGCGGACTGTCCGCCACCCGCGTCGATGCGAGCCAGGCCCAGCCTGTCGACGGCCTCGATCATCAGTGCCTGGTAGCGCTCCGTGCGGGCCAGGAACTTGTCCATCAGGACCCGTTCATCGTCTGCGGCTGCTTCATAGGAGCCCGCAGCGTGAACGCGGGCGCGTACTAGGAAGTCGTCAGTGGTGAGCCATATGGCTGCCGCGTGCGGGACCTGTAGCCTGGCGACGCGGACGGGCCAGAGTGCCGACCCCTCCAGGACCAGGGCCGGACTGCCGTGGTCGCTGGCCGCACGGGCCGTGATCAGCTCTTCGATGCGGGGCCAGAGCCGATCGTAGTGGTCGAACACAGACGTGATCAGCTCGTCCACCGTAAGTGATCCGTAGTGCTCAGCGACGTGCGCCGGCACCTCCCACTCCGGGGTTCTCCAGGGCCGGCCTGGGTGCCGGGCCATCGCGTCAGTGCTCAGGTACTCGAACCCGATTTTTGCCGCCACCTCTTGGGCGACGGTCGACTTCCCGACGTTCGATGTCCCGCCGATCAGGACCACTCGTAGATCGCGCACACCGACGACCCTACTGATCCTTCTGGGACGGTGCCTGCAGTCGGCGGAGACAGATGATGCAGCAGGCCAGTTGCAGGAGACCGTGGTGGAGGTCGGCACGGCGTTCGTAACGGATTCGTAGGCGTTTGAAGTGGTGGAGCCAGGCGAAGGTGCGCTCGACAACCCACCGGGTCTTCCCCAGGCCGGAACCGTGCGTGACACCCCGCCTGGCGATGAGTGGCTTGATGCCGCGCTTCCACAGCAGGCGACGGTACTTGTCGAAGTCGTAGCCGCGATCGGCGAACATCCGCTTGGGCCGGTTCCGCGGGCGGACCCGCAGTCCGCCTATGCGAGGTAACGTGTCGAGCAGGGGCATCAACTGTGTGACGTCGTGACGGTTTCCGCCGGTCAGCGAGACCCGAGCGGTATCCCCTGGCGGTCCACGATCACGTGATGCTTGGATCCGGGCCGCCCACGATCGACCGGGGAAGGCCCGACGTGATCTCCCCCTTTGAGAGCCCGGATGTGGGAGCCGTCGACTGCGCAGTCGTCCATGCGCGCCAAGCACAAGGGCGCCGGCGTGCAGGAGATCGCGGCGCAGCTTCGCGCCTGGGACACCGCCTGACCTGCGTCTATCACGAGTCTGCGAGACCACCGCCGCCTCGCGTCCAGGCCGATGTGGCCGGGCCTCGCCCGTGGTGCGAGCGAGGCCCGGTCCTCCCTGAAACAGGAGCGCTAGGGCCGGCCCACCGACATGTAGGTGAAGCCGAACTCGCGCATCTGCTGCGGGTCGAGCAGATTGCGGCCGTCGAAGAGGACCGGCCGCCGCATCTGCTGGGCTGCCTGCGCCCAGTTGATGTCTTTCAGCTGAGTCCATTCGGTGACCACGACCGCGGCGTCCGCGCCCTCCAGTGCCTCGTCCGGCGTCGCATAGCGGGTCGTGGAGCTCCACGGCTCGGCGTCCGGGGTGCGGGCCAGCGGGTCCCAGCAGCGGACCCGGGCTCCTTCGGCGAGCAGCCGGGAAGCCAGGACGGTGGACGGCGCCTCGCGCATGTCGTCGGTGCCCGGCTTGAACGCCATCCCGAGCAGGGCGATCTCCCGCCCGGCGAGGTCGCCGAGGGTGTCCTTCAGCTTCTGGATCGCGCGGCGCTTTTGGATGTTGTTGACGTCGATGACCGCCGAGAGCAGCGGCGGGTGGAAGCCGGTGTTGCTGGCGAGCTGGCGCAGGGCCTCGGAGTCTTTCGGGAAGCAGCTGCCGCCCCACCCGATGCCCGGCCGCAGGAAGTGCCTGCCCAGGCGGTGATCGAGGCCGACCGCACCCAGGACCTCTTCCGCGTCGGCACCGGTGTTCTCACACAGAGTGGCGATCTCGTTGGCGAAGCTGATCTTCGTAGCGAGCAGGGCGTTCGAGGCGAGCTTCACCATCTCCGCCGACCGCACGTCCATCGTCACCACCGGAGCGACGATGCCGTCATGCAGGGCGGCGATGAACGCTGCCGCGTCCGGGTCGTCGGCACCGATGACGATGCGGTCCGGGTTCATGAAGTCCCCGACCGCGCGTCCCTCCGCGGTGAACTCCGGATTCGAGGCGTAGGCCGTGTTGGTCAGCCCCGCCTCGTCGAGGGCCGCCCGCGCGCGGGCTCCGGTCCCCACCGGAACCGTCGACTTCATCACGACCGCCCGCAACTGCGTCGACCCGGCCAGCGAACGGACAACCGACCACACCCGCGACAGGTCGGCATCCCCGGACGCGGACGGCGGGGTGTCCACGCACACGTACGCGACCTCGGCGCCATCGAGGGCCTCCGCGAGATCGAGCGTGAACGTCAGCCGCTCCTTGTTCCGGGCGATCATGTCGCCCAGACCCGGCTCGTAGATCGGCACCTCGCCGGCGTTCAGGACCCGCACCTTCTCCGGGTCGATGTCCCGTACGGCCACCCGGTGACCGAGCTCCGCGAGACAGGCACCCGTCACGAGCCCGATGTACCCCGCCCCGAAAACCGCGACCCGTCGCTCCCGGTCCGCCATGGTTGTGCCGTCCAATCTCGGCAGGCCCAAATCGACTCACTGCCAGGGAAGTTCCAGATGAACCCCGCGAAGGGGCAACCACCCTATCCCTCACCGGCCCACCCAACGGACGCCTGCAACACTCCACCGCAGCGGCCCCGCAACGGTTCTGCCAGGTGAGCTGTGGACGTCCCGCCCCTGGTGGCGGGCACGGACTTCCCGATTCACAGGCGTTCCATTTGCGGTAGATGGCGGGTTAAGGTCACGTTCCGAGAGGATCTTGACGGAGGTGCGGGGGATGGAGAACAGCACGCCAGGGCGCGCGGGCCGGCCCCCGGGCATACGGACGCTCGACAGCGGGCTGACGGACCGGCAGTCGGCCATCGTCCAGTACATCAACGAGTCCGTGGCCCGGCAGGGCTACCCACCGTCGATGCGCGAGATCGGCGCAGCCGTGAACCTCTCCTCAACGAGCTCCGTCGCCCACCAACTGATGGCCCTGGAGTCCAAGGGCGTCCTCTACCGCGATCCGCACCGGCCCCGCGCCTACCGGGTACGCCCTTCCTGGGCCCCCGAACTTGCCGAGCGCAGTGACACCGAGCCGGTCGAGGTGCCGCTCGTCGGACGCATCGCCGCCGGCGCCCCGCTCCTCGCCGAGGGGATGGTCGAGGACGTGTACACCATGCCCCGCCAGATCGTCGGCGACGGCGACCTCTTTGCCTTGACCGTGTCCGGGGACAGCATGATCGACGCGGCGATCTGCGGCGGCGACATCCTGACCGTCCGCCGCCAAGACAGCGCCGACCACGGCGACATCGTGGCCGGCCTCCTGGGGGAGGAGGCCACAGTCAAGGTCCTGCACCGGCAGGACGGCAAGGTCTGGCTCATGCCCCGAAACCCCGCCTACGAGCCGATCCCCGCCGACGACGTGAAGATCCTCGGCAAGGTCGTCGGCGTCCTGCGCGTCCTCTGACAACGCGAGCCGGGTCCAGGGCCCGGCCCGCGGTCAGGCGCTGCGCTTCTTGCGGGCCGAAGTCGTCTTGGCCGTCTTCTTCGCCGCGGTCTTCTTCGAGTTGGTGGTCTTCGCGGCGGTCTTCTTGGTCGGCGTCTTCTTCGCGGTCTTCTTGGCGGCCGTCTTCTTCTTCGGCATCTCGTGGACGGTGGCGTCCTCACCCCGCGAGGCCTTGGCCTTGTTCACCGACTCCTGGAGGGCGGCCATCAGGTCGACGACCTTGCCCGGCGCCTTCGGCTCCTCCACCGCGGGCGGCTCGCGGTGCTCCCGCTTCGCCTCGATGAGCGCCTCCACGGCCTCCGTGTACCGGTCGGTGAACTCTGCCCCCTCCAGGTCATTGCGGGTGAGCCGGTCGATGAGGTGCTCCGCCTCGGCGATCTCGTCCTTCGTGAGCTTCACGTCGTCCGGCTTCAGCTCGGCCGGGTCGCGGATTTCGTCCGCCCAGTGCATCGCGTGCAGCACGATCACGTTGTCCCGCACCCGCAGCAGACCCAGCCGCTCCCGGCCGGACCAGGCGTACTTCGCGATGGCCACCTTCGACGACCGCTCCAGGGCCTTGCGCAGCAGCGTGTAGGGCTTCGCCGCGACCTGGCCGTCGGGCTGGAGGTAGTAGCCGTCGCCGATCTGGATCGGGTCGATCGACTCCAGCGGGATGAAGGCCTCGATCTCGATCGCCTTCGCCGTCGGCAGCGGCATCTCCCGCAGCTCCTCGTCGAGGACCGGGATGATCTTTTCCTTCGTCAGCTGATAGCCCTTGCCGATCTCCGCGTTCGGGACTTCTCTGAACTAGCCGGTGGGCAGGGAAGTCGGGCAGGGGCGGGGCATCGTTGCGGCTCAGGGCGGGGCGGGGCGGGCGAACGAAGGGGCCTCCGGGAAAGCTGTGACTCACGGGCCAATGACCCCTAAAGTAATTGGAGTTCGCCATGGTGATGTTCGAGATGTCGACTCCTGCCTAGGCTGCGTTTGATTCGTGGGCCGAAGGCACGACAACTGCATACGCGCACGACTGGGGGAAGCCGGTGGAAATCCAGCGCTGACCTGCAACCGTGAGCGGCCCACCCGGGCCACGAGTCGGGATACCCGGCGTGCGCGCTGTCCCGCTTCTCCCTGTCATGGTCCGCAGCGTGAAGCCGAGAGCCTGGGTCCCGTCGGCCTGCACGCCTCTGCGTGTGAGCCGGGCGTGGTGTCCCGGGTGTCCCGGACGCGTCTCGCGTTGCGGGCCACCCGCACCTGAAAGGCACTCCATTGAGCAACACGACCGCACGCCGCGTTCTGATCGCCTCGGCCGCCATGGGCCTCGCCCTCGCCGCCGCGCCGTCCGTCGCCGAGGCCCACGAAAACGTCACGAAAACCAACCATGCTGTCAGGGTTGCCCTGACCGTCCAGGGCCCCGACGGTCTGCTCTTCAAGGGGAAGATCAGAACCAAGGGGCACACAGTGACCACGGCCACCGGTGGCACCCACACCTGCGACGGCACGAACGGCGCTGCCAACCCGAGCGCCGTACCCACTCCGACGGCCGCCCTCGACGATGCCGCCCGCAAGCGTCACTTCACCTGGGACGGCACCTGGTACGCCTCGTTCGACGACTACTCGGTCGACACCATCAAGAACGTCAACGGAGGGGCCTCCGCCTACTGGAACATCTCCGTCAACGGCGTACCCACGCCGGTCGGCGGCTGCCAGTTCAAGCTGAAAGCCGGTGACAAGGTCGCCTTCACCTGGACCGCGTTCTAGGAGACGCACCTAGAAGGGCCGTGCCTCCGCCCCGGTCACGGTGTCTCCCGCCCGCACTCCGTGGAGTACGTGGGCCAGCACTTCCGCTCCGCGGACCACGCGTGGGCCGGGGCGGTTGAAGTAGGCGGGGCCGTCCAAGACCCATACCTGTCCGGCCCGTACGGCCGGCAGCTCGGCCCATCCGGGCAGCGAGCTGAGCACGTCCCGTTCACGCAGGGTTCGTTCGGGCGGAAATCCGCAAGGCATCACGAGGACGACGTCCGGGCTCGCGGCCCGGACGTCATCCCATGTCATCGGCTTGGTGTGCTCACCGGGCGAGGCGAGCAGCGGATCGCCGCCGGCGTGGGTGATCTGCTCCGGAACCCAGTGGCCCGCGGGCCACAGGGGGTCGAGCCACTCGATCGCGACGACGCGCGGGCGTGGCCTGCCCGCCGTCAGCCGGGCCACCGCGGCGAGCCTGGCCCGCAGCTCGGCCGTGCTGCGCTCGGCCCGATCGCGTACGCCGAGGAGGTCGCCGACGGTGATCAGGCACTCCAGGACGTCGTCGAGTGTGCGGGGCTCCAGGCTGAGGACGCGGGTGTCGGCGTCGAGGAGGCGTACGGCGCCGCACACCTTCTCGTAGGAGACTGCGCACACGGCACACAGGTCCTGGGTGAGCACGACGTCCGGGCACAGGGCCGCGAGCGCTTCGGTGTCGAGGGTGTAGAGCGAGGATCCGGAGTGGGCGGACCCGCCCACGGCTTCGGAGATCTCGCGGCTGCTGAGGTCGTCGGGGGTGAACTCCGCCCCTGTCACGACGGGAATGGATGCCATCGCCTCTGGCGGCCAGTCGCATTCGTGGGTGCGGCCGACGAGAGCGTCCACCAGGCCGAGTTCGGCGACGATGTCGGTCGCGGCGGGGAGCAGGGAGACGATGCGCATGCGGCGACTGTAGGCGCTGCGGCGACGATCGACGCGTGCTGTGAACGGGAGGGTCCGCGACCCGTGACGGCCCGCGGCCGGAAGCATCCCCCAGGTGCTTCCGGCCGCGAACCCGGGCGCGGCCGGTCAGGCGCCCCAGCGCACGGCGATGGTGTCGCCGATGTTGATCACCTTCTGGCGGGTGGCCGCGGCGAAGCTGGAGCCATCGACGCTGACCTTCCAGGTGTTGGAACCGCTGTTGGCTTTGCCGTTGACCGTGGTGATCGTGCCGGTGCCCGAGGACGGCGTCACGCCCGTGACGCAACCCGACGGTGTGGCCGCGCTGATCGCCGCGTCGAGAACAGCGCCGAGGGTGGTCGTCGACCCGGTCGGGGTCAGAGCCACGGAGCAGACCTTGAGGCTGCCGGCTCCGTCATCCACGGTCAGCGCGAGCTTCGTCGCCGTGCCCGAGGTGAAGGTGCTTTGGCCGACCCACTGGGGAGCACCCGAGGTGACGGGGGTCGGCGGTGTGGCCGTGAAGCCGCCGCCCGCCACGGCGCGCAGCCCGTCGATCGAGGCGTAGGCCGACGGCGAGGTGTCGCTGGGCAGGTACTTGAAGCCGCCGCCCGGGTTGAACTGCTGGGCGATGAGGAAGTCGACCGGAGTCTTGCCCATGGAGGTGAGGAAGTCACCGGTCTGCGGGTTGATGCCGCAGGCGTTCAGGCCGGAGACCGCCCAGCCGTTGGAGTCGGTGTTGACCCCGAACATGGCGTTGAACGCGCCGCTGTTCGCGACCAGCTTCCCCTTGAGGAACGTCTTGGCCTGGACTATGTCGGTGTCCGTGTTGGGGACGCCGGAGACGCACAGGGCCGCCATCGCCGCGCCGGTCATGTCGATGTCGCTCGCCGCGGCGAGCTGGGTCGCGTTGCCTTCGGCCTTGCTGTAGTTCCAGCCGCCGTCGTTGTGCTGGTTGGCGCGGATCCGGGTGACGATCGCGTCGCGCAGGGACTGGGGAATGCGCTGTCCACCGGCCTGCGTCTTCGCGCCGTTCAGGGCCAGGGACGCGAAGACGGTCCCGTTGAAGTTGGCGGACGGGCCGAAGTAGCCGGCTTCCGCGGTCTGCCAGTAGCTGTAGATGTCGGCGACCAGGTTGCGGGAGGCGGAGACGCGGGCCGGGTCGATGCCCGCCGCGTACCCGTTGAGGGTGGCACGCTCGTAGTCGGTCACCACGGGGGTGGCCGACGGCCAGCCCGACGTCGCCAGCAGGTTGCGGTAGACGGTTCTCGCGTTCTTGCTCGCGTCACCGCCCGGGGTGACGTCCACGGCCGCGGTGCCGGCGGCGGCGAACGCGCTGAACGCCCATTCATTCGACAATCCGGACCCGGCGTACGAACCGTCGGCCGCCTGGAGCGACTTGAGATACGTCACACCGTTCGCCTTCGATGTGGCGATCTGAGCCGGGGTCGATGTGGCGGCCGCGGGCAGCGTGGTGAGGGCGAAGGCGCCGAGGGCGGCGGCTGCCGTGAGGGCGGGACGACGGAGTTTCACGAGACGGGACAAGGCCTGCTCCTGGGATGAGGGACGCCGGCCAGGCCCGCGCGCAGCCCAGGTGGCAGCGGCGGGTTCGGCCGCCGTCCAAACGCGTGGACCGGCTTCCAAAGACTGCTCGCCGCGCGGGTCTTCGGGCTCGGAGCGGCCCCTCGCCGTCCCACACCGTTGCGCGTCAGCCCCGGATTCTCACCAGGTTCCCCCACGTGGCAGCGCAGGACGCTACCCGAACCCTCCGTCACTCGCCAGACACCCCGAGGCACAGCCCGGCCCGACACCCGCCACCAGGGTGCGTGGCCTCCGAATCCGAGTTCGCCGCCTTGACGCTCCCCTCGCCTGCGTGTTCAATTCCGGCTGATACGCACTCAACTCCAGGGGAAGCCGGTCCAACGCCGGCGCTGACCCGCAACCGTAGGCCCGGCCAACACCCGGGCGAGCCGGAACACCTGGAGCCTGACGTTCAGCGACAAACGCCGTCGAGGACTACGGCGTGGTTCGACCAGCTCTCACCGCGGTGACTCTCCATGCGGCGAGGGCCTTTGACCACGCTCGGATACCCCCGTCGGTACACGACAAGGGGCCGGGGGCCGTGGTGGGGACCGACAAGCGCAGAGACCGGCGTACCGGAAAGAGACGGATACCCGCACTGTCGTCAGCGACGGCACTGCTGGTACTGGTGGGCTCGGCCCTGACGTTCCTCGCGGAGACGCCCGCCGCGGCCGACCCCATCGGCGACTGCACCGCCACCAAGGGCGCCGTCGTCGCCGTCGACTTCGGCCCGTTCGGAGGACCGGTCGAGCGCGGCTGCGACACCACTCCGACGACCGGCTACGAACTCCTGCACGAGGGCGGCTTCGGCACGACCGGGACGGAACACGACGGCCCCGCCTTCATCTGCCGCATCGGCAGCGACGCCTTCGACTCCGGCAAGCAGTACCCGACGCCGGACAAGGAGTCCTGCGTCCTGACCCCGCAGGCCACCGCCTACTGGTCCTACTGGACCGCGTCCCCCGGGCAGGACGACTGGACGTACAGCCAGTACGGCGCCATGGACCGCAAGCTCAAGGACGGCGACGTCGACGCCTGGGTGTACGGCGGGACGGACATCGGCGGCAGCACGGGCCAACCCACCTTCACCCCAGACGACGTGCGCGCCGGAGGCGGAACCACTCCCGACCCCGGCAACACGCCGACCGGTGCCCCCGGAGACGTCGATCTGGCCGCGGCCGCCGCATGGCTCAAGGGAAACCTCACCGACGGCGAGCGCATCGTCGACGACGGCGCCGATTCCCCGAACTACCTGCTCACCACGGAGACGGCCTACGCACTGGCCGCCGCCGACGGCAAGGACGCGGCCGTGCAGAAGATCGCCGTGTTCCTGACCGCCCACACCGACGACTACGCCTACCTGGCAGGCAAGAACGAAGCCCCCGACGCCACCGCGGCCGCCCGCCTCGCCCTCCTCGCCGAGATCACCGGCCAGGATCCGGCGGACTTCGGCGGCCACGACCTGATCGGCGATCTCAAGAAGAACGTCTGCGCCGCGGGCCCCGAATCCGGTGAACCGACACCCGGCTGCACCGGCAAGGGCGACTTCCAGAACGCCACGTTCGCCGACGGCCAGGCACTGTCGGCTCTGGCACTGCTGCGCGCCGGCGTGACGCCCCCCGCCGACACCGTCGACCGCCTCACCCAGATCCAGTGCAAGGACGGCGGCGTCACCAGCATCCTCATCCGCCCCGGCGAGTACTGCGACGGCGACCCCGCCACCACCGGTCTCGTGGCTCTGGTGCTGAACAAGGCCGGCGGCCACGACGACGAGGTCACCAAGGCCCGCGCGTATCTGAAGAAGGCCCAGCGCGAGGACGGTTCCTTCCCCGGCTACACCGGTGCCACCACCGGCAGCGTCGCCGCAACCGCATACGCCGCGCAGGCCCTGCGCGCTCTGGGCGACACCGCCCTCGCCGATGCGGCCACCGGTTGGCTCTCCCGACAGCAACTCGACGGCGGCGGCTTCGGGTTCGAAGAGGGCGCCACCGACCCGGCCCTCTACCCGACACCTCCGGCCGTCCTCGCCGGAGCGGGCACCAGCCTGGTCACCCTCACCACCAAGACCACCGACCCGACCGACCCGCCCACCAGCGAACCCCCCACCTCCGAGCCCCCCACTGGCCCTACCACCCGGCCAGGCGACGGACCCGATCTCAAGAAGGGCGTCGCCTACCTCACCGGCGCCACACAACTCCGCCAGGGCCAGTACTACACGGCCGGCGGCGACTCACCCCACGCCGACTTCGGACTGACCATCGACGGCGCCTACGCGCTCGCCGCCACCGGCCTGAACAACGCCAAGCTGCGTGGCATCGTCGACTTCCTCGACCACGGCGGCAAGGACGGCGAAGGCCGCACCGTGCAGGACTGGACCGGTGCCGGCACGCCCTACCCGGCGGGCGGATCCATCGGGAAGACCGCCCTGCTCGCCGAATCGGTGGGCCGGGACCCGCGCGACTTCGGCGGCCAGGATCTCATCGCCGCCCTGAACAAGGCCGTCTGCGCGCAGAAGAGCACCGCGCCAGACCGGTCCTGCCCCGCCAAGGGCGCCTACACCTACGCCCCTTCGGTCTTCTCCCAGTCCCTCGCCGTGATGGCGCAGCTTCGCGCAGGTGAGAAGACTTCGGCCAAGGAACCCATCGCCTACCTGGAGCATCTCCAGCAGGACAGTGGCGCCTGGCCGAGCCTCATCCCCTCCACGAACGACTCCGACGTGGACTCCACTGCCATGGCCGCCATGACACTGGACCTCGTGGGCACCGACACCGCTGACAAGGCCGTGGACAAGGCACTCGAGTGGATCGCCTCCCGGCAGCTCGCGGACGGCGGCTTCCCGGGCGCCGCAGGCGACTCGGTGAACTCGGCCGCGCTCGCCGTGCAAGGACTGTCCCTGCACGCCGGGTCGTACCGCGCCGAGATCGCGAAGGCACTGAAGTTCCTCGCCGGACAGCAGAACCACGACGGCGGCTTCAACGTGGCCAAGGAAGGCCAGCGCGGATCCGACCTGCGAGCGTCCACCCAGGCCGTGGGCGGTGCGACCGGCATCTCCTTCGGCGTTCTCGACCGCGACCTCAGCGGCACGTCGGCGCAGCCCACCCCGAGTCCCAGCGGCAGCATCCCCGAGATCGTCACGCCGGGGGAGTCGGGTGGATCCGGTGACGGCACCGACACCGCCGGGGGGACCGGTGGAGGCGTGCTCGCCTCGACCGGTGTCCAGGTCGGCGCGCTCGCCGGCATCGCTCTGGTCCTTGTCCTAGCAGGCTGGCGCACCGTCGTCGTCGCCCGTCGACGCGCCGAGTCCGGAGGCCGTTCATGATCTCCCCGTTCCTGACCCGCACCATCGCCCGCAGCGTCGCCGCGATCGGGCTGGCGGTCGCGGCGCTCGGAGCTACGGTCTCTCCGGCCGTCGCCGCGCCGCAGCCCATGGGCCGTTGCACGACCTCGTCGGGTGCGGTCCTGGCCGTCGACTTCAGCCGCTGGGGCGGGCCGGTCCTGCGTTCCTGCGGCACGACGCCGACGACCGGCTACGAGCTGCTCAACCAGGGGGGCTGGCGCACCACCGGCACCGGGCACGACGGGCCGGCCTTCATCTGCCGTATCGGATACAGCGGTTACCAGGGGGGCAAGCAGTACCCGACGGCGGCCGAGGACAACTGCGTCCTCACTCCGCCCGCCTCGGCCTACTGGTCCTACTGGCACGCCGACCAAGGCGCGAACACCTGGACGTACAGCCAGCTCGGCGCGATGCTCTACAAGCCCAAGCCGGGCAGCGTCGACCTGTGGATCTTCGGCGCCACCAACATCGAGGGCACACAGGGTCGCCCGAGGATCACCCCGGACCAGCTCCGCGCCCACAACACCCGTCCGCAGGGTGACGCCGGAAAGCCCGCCTCCACCGCCAAGGCACCCGCCCTGCCGCCGGGCGTCGATACCGGGCCCGCCCCCGAAGGACAGCCGAAGACCGAGCCCACCAAGACCGCCAAGCCCAGGACAGAGCCGAAGCACCAGCCGACGAAGCACTCGGCCAAACCCAGCACGAGCGCCTCACCGACTCCCAGCCCGAGCGCGTCCGCGAGCACGTCCGGCGCGCCCACCCCTGCCGTCACGTCGAGTACCGACACCCGGGTCGTCGACGCCGCGCCGGCTGCCGACGTGGCACACGACTCCGGTTCCCTGCTTCCGGTGGCCGCCGGTCTGTCCCTCGTGGTGGTCGTCGGCGGGGCGGCGGTGTTCGCCGCACGCCGGCGGCGCCGCACCGAGTGAGCGCCGTGGCCCGCACCACCACTGAACCGGCTCAGCCCGCATCCGGCCCCGTGCCCGATACGGGCGGCCGCCGCCTGCCCCGCACCCTGCATCCGCTCGCCTGGTGGATCTGGGCGCTCGCCCTGGCCACGGCGGTCAGCCGCACCGCCAATCCACTGCTGCTGTTCCTTGTCCTGGCCGTGCTCGGCTACGTCGTCACCGCACGCCGCACCGAGGCGCCCTGGGCACGCGGGTTCAAGTACTACCTCTACATGGCGCTGACCGTCGTCGCGATCCGCGTCGTGTTCCGAGCGGTCTTCGCGACCGGCATCACGCCGCGCGACCACTTCCTCTTCTCCCTGCCGCACATCCCCACCCCCAACTGGTACGCGGGCATCGAGATCGGCGGCCCCGTGTCGCTGGAGGCCGTTCTGTCCTCCGCCACGGACGGACTCCGCCTCGCCTGCATGTTGTGCTGCATCGGCGCCGCCAACACCCTGGCCAACCCCAAAAGAGCCCTGCGCGTCCTGCCCGGCGCCTTGTACGAACTCGGGGTCGCGGTCACCGTCGCGATCAGCGTGGCGCCGCAACTCGTGCAGAGCGTGCAGCGCGTCTCGCGCGCCCGCAAACTCCGGGCGGGCCGGAACAAGGGGTTCGCGGCGCTGCGCGGCATCGTGGTGCCGGTCCTGGAGGACGCGCTCGAACGCTCCCTGCGGCTGGCCGCGGCCATGGACTCACGCGGCTACGGCAGAGCCGGCACCGCCACCCGCCGCTCCCGCCGTCTGACCGGCGCGCTGATGCTGCTGGGCATGTGCGGACTGTGTGCCGGGGCGTACGGACTGCTCGACGCGACGGCGCCCTGGTTCCTCGGGCTGCCCTCCATGGCCTCGGGTGCCGCGCTGTGCGTGGCGGGCCTGCGGCTGGGCGGACGCAGGGTCACCCGCACCACGTACCGGCCCGACCCCTGGAAGCTGCCCGAGTGGGCGGTCGCCGGCAGCGGTGTCCTCTCCGCGGTGCTGCTGTTCACCAACCTCGGCTACAACGCGGCCGAACTCAACCCCTCCATCTATCCGCTGACGTGGCCGACGCTGCCGCTCGTGCCGACCGCCGCGATCCTGCTGGCCGGAGCGGCCGGATTCCTCTCCCCGCCACCCACCGCCGGACCCACCCCACGCCCCGTAGAGCGGCGTACCGAGAAAGCCGACGCCACGTGATCACCTTCGACCAGGTCACCGTCCACTACGACGACGCGGCACAACCCGCCCTGCGTGAGGTCGACCTCACGGTGGAGGAGGGCGAACTCTGCCTCGTGGTGGGCCACACGGGCGTCGGCAAGTCGACCCTGCTGGGCGCCGTCAACGGACTCGTCCCGCATTTCACCGGCGGCACGCTCTACGGACGCGTCACCGTCGACGGACGCGACACCGCCGACCACCCGCCACGCGAACTCGCCGACGTCGTCGGTGTGGTCGGCCAAGACCCGATCGACGGCTTCGTCACCGACACCGTCGAGGAGGAACTCGCGTACGCCATGGAACAGTTGGCGATACCGACGGCCACGATGCGCAAGCGCGTGGAAGAGACGCTCGACCTGCTGGGCCTCGCCGACCTGCGGCACCGGGCGCTGCACGAGCTCTCCGGCGGACAGCAGCAGCGGGTCGCCATCGGTTCGGTCCTCACCGCGCACCCCCGCGTCCTCGTCCTCGACGAACCGACCTCCGCCCTGGACCCCACCGCCGCCGAAGAAGTCCTCTCCGCCGTCACCCGCCTGGTCCACGACCTCGGTGTCACCGTCCTCATGGCCGAGCACCGCCTCGAACGCGTCGTCCAGTACGCCGACCGAGTCGTTCACCTTCCGGGCGACGGGCGCGTCGTCAGCGGATCGCCCGCCGACATCCTGCGTACGGCGTCGATCGCACCCCCCATCGTCGAACTGGGCAGGGCTGCGCGCTGGTCCCCGCTGCCTCTGTCGATCCGCGACGCCCGGCGTGCCGCAGCCCCCCTGCGCACCCGCCTCGCCGGCCGCACTCCCGCCGCGGCGCGCCCGCGCACCGTCCCGGAAGGGCCCACGTCACTCGCCGCTCGCGGCGTGACAGTCAGCTATCACGGCGTCCCAGCGGTCCGGGAGGTCGACCTCGATCTCCGCAGCGGCGAGATCACCGCGCTCATGGGCCGCAACGGCTCCGGAAAGTCCTCACTGCTGTGGGCACTTCAGGGATCGGGACCCCGCCGGGCGGGAAGCGTGAAGGTGGACACCGGGGACGGATCCGTGAGTGACCCGCACGCCGTGTCGGCCGCCGAGGCCCGTCGGATCGTCGGTCTGGTCCCGCAGACACCCGCCGACCTGCTGTACTTGGAGAGCGTCAAGCAGGAACTGGACCAGGCGGACTCGGTGTCCGGCACATACGGTCCGGACGCCGCATCAGGTGGCGCTGGGGAGACCGCGCGCCGGATCCTGGACCGCCTGGCGCCCGGGATCGAAGACGGTACGCACCCGCGCGATCTGTCCGAGGGACAGAAGCTGGCGCTGGTCCTCGCCATCCAGCTCTCCGCCGCTCCCCGCGTCCTTCTCCTGGACGAGCCGACCCGCGGACTCGACTACCGGGCGAAGGAACAGCTCATCCGCATCCTCGACGCTCTCGCGTCCGAAGGGCGCGCCGTCGTGATCTCCACTCACGACGTCGAGTTCGTGGCCCGCGCCGCGGACCGCGTCGTGGTCATGGCCGAGGGAGACATCGTGGCCGACGGACCGACCGCCGAAGTGATCGTCGCCTCACCGGTCTTCGCCCCGCAAACCGCGAAGATCCTCGCCCCCCTGCCATACCTGACGGTCGAGCAGGCCACCGCAGCGCTCGGTGACGTCGATGACGTGGACGACGCATCTGACGCCGGCGATGCGAAGGCCGGCGCATGACCGCCCCGCTCGGTTCCGCCATCCGCCTCACCCCGCGGGCCGGACTCGTCATCGGCCTGGCCGCCTTCCTCGGGCTGGTCGCGTTCTTCTGGCCGTTCGTCGTCGCGCCCGGGATGTTCGGCTCCAACTACGCGCCCCCGCTGATCTTCGGCGTGCTGCTGGTGCTCGTGCTGTGCGTGGTCCTCTCTGAGATCGCCGAGGGCGGAATCAACTCCAAGGCTCTGGCCATGCTGGGCGTCCTCTCTGCCGTCAACGCCGCCCTGCGTCCGCTCGGCGCCGGAACCGCCGGGATCGAGACGGTCTTCTTCGTCCTGGTCCTGGCCGGCCGCGTCTACGGGCCCGGCTTCGGGTTCACCCTCGGCTGCACCTCGCTGTTCGCCTCCGCGCTCATCACGGGCGGCGTCGGGCCGTGGATGCCGTACCAGATGTTCGGGTGCGCGTTCGTGGGCATGATCGCCGGCTTCCTGCCCCGCTCGACCGGGCGACGCGAGGTGCTCCTCCTCGCCGTCTACGGATCACTGTCCGGCTATCTCTTCGGCTTCCTCCTCAACCTCTCCTTCTGGCCGTTCTCCCTCGATCCGAACAGCTCCATCGCCTACCTGCCGGGCCTGCCCTTCACCGAGCAGTGGCACCGCTACGTGGCCTTCGACCTGGCCACGTCGCTCGGCTGGGACACCGGCCGCGCGGTCACCAACTTCGTGTGCATCCTGTTGGCGGGCCCGGCCGTGCTCACCACGTTCCGGCGTGCGGCCCGGCGCGCCCGCTTCCAGGCCCCGATCCGCTTCGCCGCCGCCAAGGACGCCGAGATCGAGCCGAACCGAGTCACTCCGGAGCCGATTGGCGGTGCGGGCGAAGGGCGGGAAGCGCCGTACTCGCGCTTTCCGCCCGTCCCCTGACATCACTCGCCGGACCCTCGGCTGGCAGGGCGTTGTCCGGGCCCCTCAGCCTGGCCGTCCGGGCCCCGCAGCTCGTTCGGGGCCAGAGCGCGCGGTCGGCCCTGGTCATACGCGTGGAACCCCCGGCCCGTCTTACGGCCCAGCAGCCGCGCTTCCACCATCCGCTGGAGCAGCGGGGGAGGGGCGTAGAGGGGTTCCCTGAACTCGTCGTAGAGCGATTCGGCGATCGATTCCACGGTGTCGAGCCCGATCAGGTCCGCTAGCTTGAGCGGACCCATGGGGTGGGCGCAGCCCAGCTCCATTCCGGCGTCGATGTCGGCCGCGGTGGCGAAGCCCGACTCGGCCATCCGGACGGCGGCCAGCAGATAGGGGATGAGCAGGGCGTTGACGACGAAGCCGGCCCGGTCCCGCGAGTGGACGACCGTCTTGCCCAGGGTGCCGGTCGCGAACTCCTCCACGCGGGCGACCGTGTCGGGCGTCGTGTGCAGTGAGGCCACCACCTCGACCAACGGCAGGACGGGCACCGGGTTGAAGAAGTGGAGTCCCACCACCCGGTCGGCGCGGCTCGTCGCCATGCCGAGGCGCATCACCGGCAGCGACGACGTGTTCGTCGCGAGGATGGCATCGGGGTCTTCGACGATCTTGTCGAGCGCGGCGAACACCTCGGTCTTGGCATCGGCGTTCTCGATGACCGCCTCGACCACCAGTTGGCGGTCGGCCAGGTCGTCCAGACGCCCGGTGAAGGTCAGGCGGCCGAGGGCGTCCCGCGCCGCGTCCGCCTCCAGCTTGCCGCGCCCCACCGCCCGGTCGAGGGAGGCCGCCACGCGGTCCCGTGCGGCGTGGGCGGCGGTCGCGTCGGCCTCGCAGACGGTGGTGTCCAGTCCCGCCCGTGCGCAGACCTCGGCGATCCCGGCGCCCATCTGGCCGCCGCCGACGACGCCGACGCGCTGGATCAGGGCGCTCATGCGAGGGGCTCCGCCCGGCGCACGAGGTGCCGGGAGTAGGCGTCCGGGGTGAAGAAGAGCGGCAGTTCGGGCCGGAGCGCGGTGCGCTCGAACAACTCCCGCACGTCCTCGACGCGAGCCCATGGATACTCCGCACCCAGACGATCGATCTCGTCGTCGAGCACCTGGATGACGGTCTGCCGGTCGATCACCCGGTGCCGCAGCCACTGCCAGATCTGCACGCGGGCGATCTCCGCGGTGGCCGCGTCCTCCATGAGCCCGTCGAGGGCGACCGCTCCCTGTCCGCGCAGCCAGGCGTCGTAATAGCGCAGGGCTACGGCGACGTTGGTCCGCACGCCCTCCGCCGTCGGCGGCCCGCTGATCCGGCGCACCGACAGGAGCTCCGCCGGGGTCACCTCCACATCGTCGCGCGTCCGGTCGATCTGGTGCGGCCGCTCCGCGAGGACGTCGTCGAAGATCTCGCGGCACAGCGCAACGAGGCCGGGATGGGCGACCCACGAACCGTCGAAGCCGTCCTCGGCCTCCCTCTCCTTGTCGAGGCGGACCTTCGCCAGCGTGGCCTCATGCGTTGCCGGGTCCTTGCTCGGCACCTGGGCAGCCATCCCGCCGATGGCGTGAGCGCCCCGCTTGTGGCAGGTGCGGACGAGGAGTTCGGTGTACGCCCGCATGAAGGGCGCGGTCATCGTCACCCGGGCCCGGTCGGGCAGCAGGAAGTCGGTCCGGTGCCCGAAGGTCTTGATCAGGCTGAACAGGTAGTCCCAGCGACCCGCGTTGAGCCCCGAGCTGTGCTCGCGCAGCTCGTAGAGGATCTCCTCCATCTCGAAGGCGGCCGTGATCGTCTCGATTAGAACGGTGGCCCGGACGGTCCCGCGGGGGATGCCCAAGAGTTCCTGGGCGAGGAGGAAGATGTCGTTCCACAGCCGGGCCTCGTAGCGGTTCTCCAGCTTCGGCAGGTAGAAGTACGGTCCCTGTCCGGCGTCGATCTGGCGCTGCGCGCAGTGGAAGAAGTACAGGCCGAAGTCGACGAGCGGCGCGGGCACGGGGCGGCTGTCGAATTCCAGATGCGCCTCGTCGAGGTGCCAGCCGCGTGGTCGGACCACGATCGTGGGCAGTCGGTCCGGGTCCTTGAGCCGGTACTCCTTGCCGCCCTCGGCGGTGAAGTCGATGCGCCGCTCGATCGCGTCGAGCAGCGTGAGCTGGCCGCCGATGACGTTGTCCCAGGTGGGTGCCGTGGCGTCCTCGAAGTCCGCCATCCACACCCGGGCCCCGGAGTTGAGGGCGTTGACCGCCATCCGGCGTTCCGGCGGGCCGGTGATCTCCACACGGCGGTCGGTCAGGCCGGGGGCGGGGGACGCCACGCGCCAGGAGGGGTCCGCTCGGACGCCCGACGTGGCGACGGGGAAGACGAGCGGGGATCCGCTGGCGAGGCGCAGCACCTGGCGGCGGCGCTCCTTCATCAGCGACTGCCGGCGCTCTCCGAACGCGGCGGCCAATGTGCCGACGAAGTCCAGTGCGGCCGGAGTCAGTATCTCGTCGTGCCGGTCGCCGGGGGCCGCGAGGACGTCGAGGCGGCGGGCCGGTGCCGTGGTGGTGATGGTCATCGCGTTCTCCTGAGGGAGGGAGGAGCGGGGGTCGTACGGGGAAGGTCGTACGACCCCCGCTCGGCGGGACGGCCGGACCGGGGACCGAACGGCCCCGCGGTGCTGCCTAGTGGAACTGCTCGGCCTCGGTGGACCCGGCCAGAGCGGTGGTCGAGGAGGCGGGGTTGACAGCCGTGGAGACCAGGTCGAAATAGCCGGTGCCGACCTCGCGCTGGTGCTTGACGGCGGTGAAGCCCTGGGCCTGGGCGGCGAACTCCTTCTCCTGGAGGTCGACGTAGGCGGTCATGCCGTGTTCGGCGTAGCCGTGGGCCAGGTCGAACATGCCGTGGTTGAGCGAGTGGAAGCCGGCCAGGGTGATGAACTGGAAGCGGTAGCCCATCGCGCCCAACTCCCGCTGGAACTTGGCGATCTGGTCGTCGTCCAGCGCGGCCTTCCAGTTGAAGGAGGGCGAGCAGTTGTACGCCAGCATCTGGTCGGGGTGCTGGGCGTGGATGGCCTCGGCGAACTCGCGGGCCTGCTCCAGGTCCGGGGTACCGGTCTCCACCCAGATCAGGTCGGCGTAGGGGGCATAGGCGAGGCCGCGGGCGATGACCGGCGCCATGCCGTTGCGGACCCGGTAGAAGCCCTCCGCGGTGCGCTCGCCGGTGACGAACTCGGCGTCGCGCTCGTCCACGTCACTGGTGAGCAGGTTGGCGGCCAAGGCATCCGTGCGGGCCACGATGAGCGTAGGCACGTCCGCGATGTCGGCGGCGAGGCGCGCCGCGTTGAGGGTGCGGATGTGCTGCGAGGTCGGCACCAGGACCTTGCCGCCGAGGTGGCCGCACTTCTTCTCCGAGGCGAGCTGGTCCTCGTAGTGGATGCCCGCCGCGCCGGCCGCGATCATCGCCTTGGTCAGTTCGAAGGCGTTCAGCGGGCCGCCAAAACCCGCCTCCGCGTCCGCGACGATCGGGGCGAGCCAGTCGGTGGTGTCGCCGGCGTCCTCGGCGGTGGCGATCTGGTCGGCACGGAGCAGCGCGTTGTTGATCCGGCGGACCACCTGCGGCACCGAGTTGACCGGGTAGAGGCTCTGGTCGGGGTAGGTATGGCCGGCCTGGTTGGCATCGGCGGCAACCTGCCAGCCCGACAGGTAGATGGCCTGCAGGCCGGCCCTGACCTGCTGGACGGCCTGGCCGCCGGTGAGTGCGCCGAGGGCGTGGATGTAGTCGCGCTCGTGCAGCTGGCGCCACAGACGCTCCGCCCCGCGCCGGGCCAGGGTGTGCTCCTCACGGACACTGCCGGAGAGCCGGACCACGTCCTCGGCACGGTAGGTGCGCTCGATGCCCTTCCACCGAGGATCGGTGGCCCAGCGCCGTGCGAGTTCCTCGACCGCCTGCGTCGTCGCCTCTGCCATGATTCCGTCTCCTTGGTATGTGCTGGCTGCCAATCTCCCGTCCGCTGACCAGGAGATGGCACTCTGTGTCTTCTTCTTGTCCGTACGGCCCGCTGAACCGCTGGGCGCGGAGGTGAGCAACGCTGCCGGAACGCAACCTCGAGCGAGAAGGGAACTACGACATCAGGGCATGAATCGCGCCCCATCCCTCTTCAGTGGTCGCTGCGGTCCGGCGGGCCGCACTCAGACTCTGACACTGGCACTGAGTGCCATCAAGAGAGGGCGTCTGCCAATTCGTGCGAATCTTCCGGGGCCGTCTTGCCAATCTTGTTAAGGGTGCGCCCCGTGATCGTTCGCGTAGGCTCGGCGAGCACGGAGAGCGCGGAACGGGATAACGGAGGAAGCCGCGGTGAGCAAGACCTATGCCGGCGCGCGATTGCGCCGCCTGCGCGAGGAACGCCGGATGAGCCAGACCGAACTGGCTCGCGTCCTCGCCATCTCGCCCAGCTACCTCAATCAGATGGAGCACGACTCGAGGCCCCTCACGGTGCCCGTCCTGCTCCGGCTCACCGAGGCCTTCGGCGTGGACCCGTCCTTCTTCTCCGAACGGGACACCACCCGGCTCGTCGCCGATCTGCGTGAGGCACTGGCGCGAGAACTCACCGAGTCGCGGGTCGCGCCCGCCGACCTCGCCGAGCTCGCCTCACAGATGCCCGGTGTGGCCCAGGTCCTGCTCGATCTGGGCCGCCGCAACCAACTCCTGTCCGAACGGCTCACGGAGGTGGCAGACGGCCGGGGCGGTGAGCCCGACACCCCGCGCTCGCCGCACGAGGAGATCCGCGACTTCTTCTACCGCCATCAGAACTACCTGCACGACGCGGACCTCGCCGCGGAGGACCTCGCCGACGAGATCGGCATCCGTGCGGGAGAGGCCACGCGCGCGCTCACGGCGAGACTCGCCGACCGCCACGGCGTACACCTGGCCGCGGAAGCCGGGGACCGACTGCATCACTACGACGCGGCATCCCGGACGCTCCATCTCTCCAGCAGACTGCGACCCGGGCAGCGTGCGTTCCGCATGGCGACGCAGCTCGCACTGCTCGAATACGACCTGGAACTGGACCGCCTGGCCACCGCCACCTTTCCCGAGGGCTCGGCCACGCACGCTCTCGCCCGGATCGGCATCGCCAACTACTTCGCCGCCGCGCTCCTCCTTCCGTACCGGGACTTCCACGCGGCGGCGGAGGAGGTGCGCTACGACATCGAGCGCCTCACCGACCGCTACGGCCTCGGCTACGAGACCGTCTGCCACCGGCTCAGCACCCTCCAGCGGCCACGGCTGCGCGGCGTGCCTTTCTCCTTCGTCCGCGTCGACCGGGCTGGGAACATGTCCAAGCGCCAGTCGGCCACCGGCTTCCACTTCTCCCGGGCCGGCGGCACCTGCCCCTTGTGGAACGTCTACGAGGCGTTCGCCGCACCCGGCCGCATCCACGTGCAGATCGCCGAAATGCCGGACGCCCAGCGGTACTTGTGGACCGCGCGCGCCATCACGCGGCACCGCGGTGGCTGGAGCGAACCCGGCAAGACCTTCGCGATCGGACTCGGCTGCGAGATCCGCCACGCCCACCGGCTGGTCTACTCCGACGGGCTCGACCTCGCCAACGCCGCCACCGCCACGCGCATCGGCATGGGCTGCCGCCTCTGTGAGCGTCTCGACTGCCCGCAACGAGCGGCGCCACCGCTGGGCCGCCCGCTGCGGATCGATCAGACCAGCAGTACGTTCGTTCCGTATCCCGTGAGCGAGGCCAAAGCCTGAAAGCTGGAAATGTCCCGGCCCCTCGGGGCGGGACACCCCCGTGCCGCTCACAGGGAGCTCGCAAACCGCAGTCCTCGACCGCCGCTCGACAGTCGCCGATGGCTCGCGTGCTGTGCGCTCAGTTGCAGCGTGCGAGAGAGAAGCGGGAGCCCGGCGCTGTCGAGGCTGTCCGGCCGGGGGACTGTCAGGCAGTGCGCAGTCACGCTGCCACCCACGGCACGCTGGGCCCGTGGCCGCCGCCAGATCACGCAGTGTTGGGCTGTTCGCTCGCGCAGCCAGAGGCGGATGTCCGCGGCGACGACGCGTTCGGCGGCGGCCCGTTCGTTCAGGACGACGTGTGAACGCCGTCCCGCGGGGGAGTTCTGTCCCGCAGGGCGAAGCTCGAAGCCGTGCTCGATCAGAAGAGCCCGCGCCCTGCCTCTGCCGACGGAGAGCAGACGAGCCGTGTCCTCGATGCTGTTCCGCTCCTCGACGTACAGGACGCGCAACGCATGTCCGAGGTCCGCGAACCCGCTGGCCCGCAGTGCGAGGGCCAGCGGGTTCGGCGGCCTCCTCGGCCTGGCCTCGGCGACCTGCGGCAAGGCTGTCCCGTCGGACGCGTCGCAACTCCTGCGACTCGACCCGGACGCATCGGGAGCCCCGTATCCATTCGGTCAGCCCGCTCCAGGGGTTCGGGCTCCGATCTGGTCGAACGAGGGAACTCCGAGAAATACCAGAGATGACCTGCGTTCCTGCCGGACGTCAAGGTCGTCGATCTTCTCCGAAGCCGCATGCATGCTCACTCGCAACCCTTCGATTTCACCGAGCCAGCCCTCGCGTTCGGCCTCGGCGATCCGGTCGGCAAGGTTGTCGCGGATCTCGATCAACCGCAGCCGCTCTGAGGGCGAAACGATGAGGACAGGGCACCGAACACAGGCGTGTTCGTGGATGCAGTCAGTGCCATAGGCTCGGCCGCACTCTCCCAGTGCCAGTTTCCTCCGTTCGAAGTGGCCGAGGAATTCGTCCCATTCTTCGGGTGTGACCGCGCGGTACTCTCCGGCCGGTCTGGTCATCCGACGGCGGGCGATGAAAGCGCGGTGTGCCTCGATGGCATCAGAGGGATAGATCGCCGCGTAACCCATCGTGGTGTCGATGCGGTCGTGGCCTGCAATGACCTGAGCGATATGCGGAGGCAGGCCATTCAGAATGGCGTCGGTGATGAAGATTCTGCGGAAATCATGCGGCGCGAAGTGCAGCGGCTCGCCGTCCTTACCGACGAGCCCGGAGCCGTCGAGCGTATCCGTCAAGGACCGGCGGACGGTGCTGACTGAAATGGGGCGGTCCTCACCACTGACACTCCACTGGTAGAGGACCGGCATCGGGTCGTTCCACGTTCGCTCGTGCATATCGTAGGTACGGATCGACGGGATCACCCCATTGGGCTGCCGGACACGACTCACAACGGCGCTCAGCACATCAGCGAGTTCAGGGCTGATCAGCAGCAACCGCTCCTTGTCCGTTTTGGAAGGGGCAATCTGGAGGAGAGGGACGACTTCTCCTGTCGTGGGAAGTGTGTAGCGGACGATGCTGTGGTGACTGAGCTCCAACAGTTCCTCGACCCGAATGCCGGTATGGCGGAGGATCTCGATGGTCGCCCACGCGTAGAAGGCATGCTTCTCCTCTGTGCGAACATTTCGGCGGACACCGCTCGCGTCATAGACGTATCCAGGCTTTCGGTCATGGCGATAACTGCCCATGGGAAGGGTGAACGTCTCACCATGGATGGTGACCTCGGATCCCGGATCGGCGGCATCGATGACATCGAGACGCTCACGAGCTTCCTTGAGCCGGCGCCCAGCGGTGCGGACGAGCGCAGGCAGGACGGGCAGCCGTTCACGGGTGCGGAGATCAGACCTGGACTTCTGCCCCTGTTCGAGGTTCTTGGCCGTGCATTCGGCCTCGCTTACCGGACAGGGCGCAGCCCACTGCCCCCACCGTTGCGGTTCCTCAAGGGCCCACTGCGCGAGATCCAGATAGAAAGACCGGACGGTCAGCTTCACGCCAGGTGCCGCCTGACGGGGCTCGGTCACTGACTCGACAGTGCCATCGGGCCGTCGCTGGCGGATCGTCTTCACACCAATGCGCTCTCTCCAGCCATCGCTGACGTGGGACGGCAACCGGAGGCTGTCGATGCCGGGGTGGTGGTGTTCCAAGTCCGCCCAGAACAGGCCCCCCAGACGAGCGGCGATCGTCTTCAACGTCGTGTAGTCGACCGCTGGCTGCCGCTCGGTCAAGTATTCGACCAGGAGATCGCGGATGGGCTGACACCGTAGCTGGTAGCGGTCAATGAGCCCGGCGGGACTGATCTGGCCCGTGCGGGCGCTCACGTGGTGGAGAGTGCTGGGGGCTCCGGAAGGAAACTGGCCGCGATTGCGGAGCCAGGTGTAGGCGAGACGGACAGCGGCCGTCAAGTTGCCCTGTTCCGTGCACTGGAGTCGCGGGTGGGCGAGCAAATCGCCCACGACGATGTCGTCGACGCCGCCGCCTTTGGCCACGATGATCTGAGCGATGTACTTCAGCGCCAACGAGGCCCGAGGCGTTGCCCGTTGTGATGCAGGGATTTCGGAAAGCAGACGGGCGAACCCCTCAGGGTCGCGAGTCCTGGCGATGGCTGGCCGCAGATGCCGCGAGGGGTTGCCGAGGAGCCACGGCAGGCTGGGGCGGACGACATCGGCGCAGATCAGTGCCAGCAGCCCGGCATCGGTCCAGTTGCGGCTTGGGCGGCGGCTTCCCTCCGCAGCCCAGGCCATGACTGGTTGGAACCAGCCGTCGTAACGGGCCGCCGCAGGACTGGCCTCCCAGCGCTGCTGCCAGGTGGCGCCAGGAAGCCCGTCCAGCCATGCGAGCAGCAGCCGCGCCCCGGAGGTGCGTTGGAACTGGGAGTCCTTGTGTGCTGCCCGCTGGGGCGGCTCCGCCAGCCGGCTGAGGACCACCTCCCGCGGCGCCTCAGTGTCCGGCCAGGACGCTGGCGGGGTTCGGGGAGGGAAAGTCCGAAGGAGCTTTGCGGCCTCCTCCCCGCGGTGCGAGACCTTCGCGGCCGGAGCGGAGACGGAACGGACAGCCACGTCAGCGACCCCCGAACAGGATGTTCAGAGACTGCACGTCGTAGGCCGGAGCGGCCGGAACTGGCGGCGGGTTCTCCCGTCGTTGCTGCTGCCGGACATGGTGGGCAAGTCCCGCGCCAACGACGTCCTCCCTGGTGGGACGGTTGTAGATGTCCAGCGTCGACAGGTACTTGTGGCCCAGGATGTGTTGCACGTACGCAGGTGGCATCTCCGGATCGTCAAGCATCAAGAAGGCTGCTGTGTGGCGCAGGTCGTGCAGTGTCCAGTTCGCGCCCAGCACCTGGTTGGCGCGGTTGAACATGGCCCGGGCCGCGTCGTAGTTCAACGGCCGCCAAGGCCTGCGCAGCGTCCACCAGAGCGGCTGGCTGCGACTCCGGGGGACTCCCTTTCGCCAGGCTTCTTCCTGGTAGAGCCGTAACCAGACGAAGGCATCAGTGGACGCGGGCAGTTCCTGGTAGTCGCGCGTGCCCTTGCGGATCACGCCGATGGTCTGCCGGCTGACCACTGCATCGTCCTGGAGAGAAGTGAGCAACTCGTCCGCTCGAGCGCCCGTGGCGACCCAGAAGGCAAGCAGGGCCCGATCTCGGTGCGACCGCAGGCCGCCGAAGACCTCGGCGTACTTGTCGTCGGGGATACGCCGAGGGATCCGCTTGGGGATCTTGGGACGGTAGAGGCCTGTGCGCCCGGTCTGCTGCTCCATTGCCCGCTGGCGGGCTCCGTACGTTCGAGGCGATCGACGGTTGCGCGCAAGCGGGAACGGGTTGACCAGGAGCGAACCGGTATTGCGCTCCAAGTGGAAGTCGTAGAAGGTCCGCAGGACCGTCTCACAGTGGGCTCGAGTGGCGGCTGCGTACTTTGTGCCAACGGTGGGTTTACCCGTCACCGAGTTCGCCACCCCCGGAGCCGGCCGGTCAGCCCTGGGTGAAGGAATCTTGGACGGAGGCATGCCGCGGTGGCGCCAATGGACACGTTGCGGCTTGTCCGCCAATTTCATCCACAGCATGAAGTCCCGAGCATCCTCCCGCCCCGCGCGGTCCCACTCGATGTCGAAGGCCCATAAGAAACGCAACCAACGAAGCAGATCCATGCCGTACGAACGCGGAGTCAACGGCGAACTGTCCGCCGCCATGAGGTCCTTGAAGAACACCATGACAGGCTCGACAGGTTGCCCGGTCGGAGCGAGTAACTCGTAGGGCTCCCACGGGTTCCCCGTCTCCCGTAACTCTCCGATCTCCGGCAGGACAAAACTCATCAGATCCCGAACGGGACGTCCTTCGACTGGCATGGCGGGAAGCTAGCAGAAAGGCCGCTGAGCTGCACAGATACTCAAACTAGTTCGGTCAACACACCCTCGCGGTCCTCGATCTCGCAGACCTTCCGCACCCGGACCCGGGACATGTCCTCCAGGTGCACCTGGTGGAAGCGGACGCTGTGGTCCTCCCTCGCGCTGACCACGTGGATGGGCACGGTGACCAGGCCGAACGAGATGGCTCCGCTCCACACGGTTCTGGGCACAGCTGACCTCCACGGTGGCCCCCCGGGGATTTTCAGCGTAGGAGCGGCCCGGAGTGACTGCATCTCGACGTGCTGCCGAAACCCTCCGGGATGCCTGCCGCACGACCTGGACGGCAACACCCCGAACGCGACGAGCGTCAGCCGGTGGCACGACGGCGGGCCCGTCGTAGGCGCACGCCCTTCACCATGTATCCGGTCGTCGTGATCAGGAAGCCGGCGACACAGAGCCACAGCCAGAACGAGGCAACCAGCCGGCCCAGCGCGAAGCCAACGAAGAACAGCAGAGCGCCCACGGTATCCAGCAGGTCCAAGCGCGCCTCGGAGCGCACGGCGGGATCCGGGGCATGCAGCCGGCCGCTGATGGAAACAAGGCCGATGGCCTGCAGGACAGCACCACTGAGCATGATCCAGACGACCCAGCCGGGTATGTAATCGGGGATCTCCACGGCGCGCACTGTAGTGCCGCCCCAGAGTCAACAGGACGAAGATCGGAAAGACGAGGGGTGGACGGGAGACGGCATCTGATGCCCTGTGAGTTACGGGGCCGTCTCGTAGGTGACGGACTCCTGTCCACACCCCGCCGCGAGCTCAGCGAGTGCCGCCCGTTCG
>NZ_JBEZHO010000036.1:0-91378 GCF_040650615.1 Streptomyces sp. NPDC048643 | reverse complement strand
GCACTCTCGTGCGCGGACTTGGCATGCTGGGCATCCCGCGTGGCGGCCCGCACCTTCGCCTCGTCCGGCTTCTCGACGCTGCTCTTACTGCCGGTCGGGTCGTCCTTGTACTTGTCCGCTTCCTTGTTCGCCCGCGCCACCCACGAATCAGCTGACGACAGACGCGACTTGGCCGAGGTGAGATCAGACTGGGCATCCCGCCCCTTGGCGAGGGCCTTGTCCGCCAGCGCCTGCGCCCGCTCCAACTTCGGCCAGTACGCGGCAAGGGCATCCCCCGCCATCTCGTACGACTTCTTCAGCTTCTTCAACTGCTTCGGCACACCGGCGAACTCGTCCTGGAACGCCTTCGCCGACTTCCCCGCCCACTGCAGAACCGTGTCCTCGTCCGCCATCCCCTTGATCAGACGCAGCGCATCACCCACGTCATCGGCGAAGTCATGCAGATTCTTCGACAGATGCCGCACCCGATCCGGATCGCCCGGCGTCGGATCCCTGTCCAGATCCAGCACATGCCAGTCACCCGGCCGATTCCCCGCCATGCCGCAACCCCCGTGACAGCAACACCACCAACAACACCAACAACAACACTCGTATGCATGAGCGAAGTTACTGGATGTGTGCGAGGCGAGGAAGGGACGCCGGGGCGGACCCGGGGGTGGCGGCCGGGGCGTTACGCCGCGAAGCGGAAGGTGGAGGTGATGGCGTCGAAGATGTCGAAGAAGGAGTCGGCGAGGTCGAGGACCTGGCTGCTCCCGGCGACGAGCGCGACCTTGCCCTCCTGGCCGGGCACGGGGATGAACGTCTGCATGAGGACGGCACGGATCGTGCGCTGAAGGCTGTCGTCCGGTACGGCGATGTCCTCGATCCCGTACGTCCGCGCGGCGGGACCGACGCCGGGTATCTCGACGGTCGTCACCTTGCGCCAGGCGTCCCCCTCCTTCTTGGCCTCCCGCACCGCGAGTTGGCCGGCGATGACCTGAGGATCGGTGGAGAGGGGCTCGCCGGTCTGCGAGCGCCCGCCGACGATCGACACCGTGACCGATCCGGTGATCGGGGTGTCACCACCGAACGACTCCGCCATGCAGCCGCAGTACAGGGCACCGGACTTCCAGGCGTCGGAGGCGGCCTTGCGCAGGAAGGCGGTGTAGGTGTCGCGGTACTGCGCCAACTCCGGGCGCTCGTCGATCCGTTCGGTGACCATCCGCCGTATCGAGTCGTCCCGCGACTCCGGCCGCACGTCGAACTCCCACCACGACTCAGGCACCTTGATCCGGAATCCGCCGCGCTCGATGGTGAGCGTCTCCATGTAGCGGGCCATGACTGTGTCCCCCGGGGTCGTGGTCGATCGTTCGTCGTTCATCGTTCGCCGTAGCCGGCGCCCGTTCGCCACTCTGTTCGGGCCGGCGGCTTGGGTCAGGGTACGAGGTGGGGATCGGGCGGGCGTGGGAGGCGTACGAGTCGAGCCGCCGGGACGGGCCGATTTGACGTAGCCGGCGCTCACTCCTGCGAAGGGGGCGACGCTCACCGGCGGGGCGCGGCACCCGGGCGGCGGCTCCGGACCCCGCCCGCCGGCCGTGTCGAGAACGTGGCGGATCTGTGGAGGGATCACGCAGTTGACGCACGGCGGGCCGCCCGGAGCTGGGAAGACGCCCAGATGGCGAGTAATTGCCCTCGTTCATCCCCATCCCCGGGGAAGTACCTCCTGGCGAAACCATCAGCCCCACAGATACCGTCATTGCCCTTGACTGACTTGGTTGAACTGATGTCTCACGGGGAGTCCACTGTGAAGCGCCGCTCTTTGCCCGTTGCTGCCGCGTTCGCCGCGACCGCGGCACTCCTGCTGACAGCCTGCGGCAGCGGGGACGACAGCTCGAAGGGGAATGACAAGATCGCGGGGGCGGATTCCAGCTCTTCCACGACGTCGGCGTCGCCGACCGCGAGCCCAGAGGGTTCGGCACAGCACCCGAAGGTCACGCTTCCCGGTGACCTCACCAACGACTTCGACGACTGGAAGACGGGCGACGCCACGAAGGACGCCGTACTGGCTGACGCATCCCGCCGGATTGACGCCCTGGACTACGCCATCACCCAGGGCGACGCGGACGAGCCCGTACTCGGCTTCTACTACAAGGGCGACGCCCTGGTCGGGGCATCCCAGTGGGTCAAAGGATTCGTGGACGCCAAGAAGTCCATGACCGGTGACACCCGCTACTTCCGGCCCCGCCTGAATGTCTACGCGAAGGACAAGGCGACACTCTCCTACTGCTCGTTCGAGGGAAAGGCCTTCGCCAAGGACTTGAGGACCGGCAAGGCCGACAAGACACCGGTGACCAACAAGTCCTACCTCCTCTACGTCACTCGGCTGGAGAAGAGCGACAAGGGCGTCTGGCAGACCGCCGTCCTCAATTCCGAGAGGGCCAACTCCGCGTGCACGCCGTGACTATCTCCCGTTCGGCTCTCATGGCCACCTGCCTCGCAACTGTCTCAGCGTTTCTCGCGCCCGCCGCGTACGCCGACGTGGATGTAGGCGCGGGCCACGAGGGAGCCGACACGAAACAGCAAGGGTCGCTCGACGGGCACTCCCTGGCATCGCGGATCACGTTCAGCGGCGGCACAAAGGGAGGCGGCGGCCGGTCGACCGGAGGCCTCACCCCCGTCGGGAACTGGACGCCACCGGCTTGCTGGTACGAGCCCTACTCCGTGGACGAGTTCGCGAAGAACACGGAAGAGGGGTACAGCCTCGTCGCCGACGATCCCAGGCAGCCGAGCTATGCGAAGAGCTCTGTGGCCCAATTCCGTTCTTACTACAAGGATGGCGAGTACAAGGACTACAACAAGGACAAGGCCGACGAGGGCAACTGGTGGGTAGCGACGCGGGACCGGGAGCGCTGGCTGACTCCTGAGGCGCAGCAGTGCGACAAGCAGCCGTTCTGGGTCGACAACGGCGACACTCCCCCGGTGGAGAACGCGGTCACCCCGGAAATCCTCGCCCAACTCGCCTACAACCGCGTCAGCGTCCCCGACACGCACGTCACCATGGCCCCTGAGGGCCCGACAAAGGTGAATCTGCCGACCTGGGCATGGCTGGACAGGGCAACGTTCAAGAACGTATCCGTCACAGCGTCGCTCAATGTCAACGGCCTCAACATCCAAGCCACCACGACGGCAAAGCCGGTGTCCCTGAAGCTCGAACCCGGGACGAGCGACGCCGAGACCTACCCCGCGGGTGGCGAGTGTCGGATCAACGACGACGGGTCAATCGGCGAGGCGTTCGCGCGAGGCGATGCGGGCAGGGAACCGTCGTGCGGGATCAACTACCTACGTTCCTCGGGCGACGGCGCGTACAAACTCCGCGCGACCATCACTTGGCAGATCGACTGGACCGGCAGCGGCGGCGCGGGCGGTGACCTGCCCGACGGCACCTTCGGGACCACCCAGGACGTGACCGTCCAGGAGATCCAGTCCGTCAATCGATGACCGTGGCCGCCGGATCCGCGCGACCCGGGCCCAGCGACGACTCAGGGAGTCAGAGACCGCATGAGTGACCTTCGCCTCGAAGACACCATCTTCGAGGACCTGAAAAAGACCTTCTCCAGCATCAGCGACCGTATGGAGGCGACCCGCCGCACCCTCCGGGGGACGGACGCCTCGGCTGTGGGTGAGAGCAAACTCGTGGAGGACGTACAGGACTTCGCCGATGACTGGGGCTACGGCATCAAGCAGCTCGGCAAGCACACCCAGGGCGCGGTCAAGATGATCGACAAGATCGCCGACTCGTTCGGGAAGCTCGACCTCGATCTCGCGGAATCCCTCAAGGCCCCGAAGAAAAAGGGCAAGTGACATGGCCGGACAGCGCCCCGCCTTCCCCCACATAGGTTGGGACCCCACCCCCGGTGATGTCGAGGACACCCGGGAGTTGGCCAAGAAGCTCGGGAACCTGGCGAGCGAGCTGGGGACGGCGCTGAAGGAACTCGAGCAGATCGAGGCGGGTGCCTGGAAGGGCAAGACCGCGGTCGCCTTCAGCGAGTACATAGGCAAGGACGTCACGCCTCTCATACGCAAGAGTCACGACTCCTTCGACAAGGCCTCCCACGCGCTGCACCGCTGGGCGACCGAGCTGCACGACTTCCAGGACGAGGCGACGCGCCTCGAAAAGGCCGCCGGAGAGAAACTCGAAGCCAAGGAGAAGGCCGAGCAGAAGGCCGACGGCAAGGGCAGCGAGGAGCTGGGCAAGGCATCCGGCGCGGTGGACGAGGTCACCAACAAGGTCCACGACCTGGAGAGTCGCTATGCGCTGGCGGCGGGCAAGATCAGCAAGGAGCTCGACAAGGCCGGCGACATCGCCCCTGATGAGCCGGGATTCTGGGACAAGTTGGGGGATGGCATCGCGGATGCCTGGGACGCCACGGGCGAGTGGATCAAAGACCACGCCGACCTCATCGCGTTCATCGGCGATCTGCTCAGCGACCTGACAGCGATTCTGGGTCTGCTCGCCATCATCACCATCCCCTTCGAGCCTCTGGGTGCCATATTCGGCGCCGCAGCCCTTCTCACCAGTGGACTTGCCCTGCTGGCGCACTCCGTGGCCAAAGCGGCCGGCGGGGACGTCAGCTGGATGAAGATCGGGACGGACGCGCTCGGTCTCCTTCCCGGCATCGGTCTTTTCGGCAAGGGTGTCAAGGTTGCGGACGAAGCGACGGCCATGGGTCGGGCCGCGATGTTCGGCAAGGGGATGAACGCCGAGGAGCTCGCGGCGGGAACACGCAATCTCTTCGCCACCGGAGATCTGGCCAAGAAGGTGGAGGGTGGGCTCAGCCTGCCGGGCAAGCGGATCGTGCTGGGGGGATCGTTCGAAAAGATCGGTTTCATCAGTTCCGAGTCCGGAACCATGAATCGGCTCGCTGGTCTTGCCGAGGCCGGCTATCACCAGGGCCAGTGGGTCGGGACAAAGGGCCTGAAGCTGATCAGTGGCGGTAAGTTCGACTTCAATCCGGAGAAGTCCCTGGGTATCGCTATCGACGCCGCCGGCAAGATCGGTCCGAAGATCACCACCATCACGCAGCACATCGGGGAAGCGGTCAATCCTGGCGACCGGTTCCACGAGGCCGCCACCTCTCACTGAAAGCGTCATTCGGATGGCTGTATGGCAACCACCCCCGGGAGAGACCTCCCTCGCACGAAGCCCCGGCGTCTTCGCGACCGGCACGGCCACAGCCGTCTCGGGCATGCGCTGGTTCCGCGACCCAGCTCGCAACGACATCCAGGACGACCTGGCCGGATGGCCTGAAGGCCCCGTCTTCACCATCCTTTCCAAGTCGCAACGGCGGGCCCGAGCGACCGGAGCATTCGGTGTTCGAGCTGCTGCCCTCGCTGTCCTGGCAGCGGTGGAAATGGTGGCAGCAGCGGGGAGCGCCGGCAGCAGTCCCAGAGGTACGGGCCGCTCACACGACCACGAGAACGAGGTCGACGACTTTCCTGTGATGTGGGCGGGATCCGACACTCTCGCGCGGACACTCCCCTGGCAGCTGGATCCGAGCCGCTGCCCTGAGAACTACCGCACCCACCTCGTCGTCACCGACCGCCGCGTACTCGTCATCGGTTTCCCCGACGACGACACCACTCAAGACGAAGTGCTCTGGCAGATCGACCGCGACCACGTCGCGAGCGTCGAGCGCCGGACTTTCAGCAAGGTGGGCGCCGAAGCCGTGATCACCTTCACGGACGGCTCATGGTGCAGGCTCGCCCCGCCCGAGGCCAGCGACTACTGGGAAGTCGTGCGCCACCTCGCCTACGACTCCAGGCTCGTGGCACTCGAAGCGCTGACCTCCGGGCAGAAGGAGGCGGTGACGGCTTTCTCTGCGAAGCGCCACGCTCACCACGCCGTGGTGACGCAGCGCCCCAGCGGGAACTTCACTGTCGAGGTGACCACGGACCTGGCTCCGAATCCGCGCCGGGGTGCAGACCCAGGGCTCAGAATCATGGGCCCGAACGGCGAGTCCGTGAAATTCAAGCCCGGCGACCTCTGAGCGGAACTCCTCACATGACCACCCCCACCGGTACCGTCCCGCCCTCGATATCCGACGACGGGTCCGACATACCACCGATATGGTTCACCGTCCCGGACGGTCTGTTCGCCCTTCCCATAGCGCGCACCACGGAGGAACGCGACGCCCTGGCCGACTCGTTCGTGCGGGAGCTCTACTCGCAGGGGGACGATTCGATCTGGTCGCCGGCGGCGCCCTACTACGCGGGGATCGCCGAATACATGGCGGGCGAGGGCGTTTCGTACGCTGCCATGGGTCTCTTCTCCACCGAGGGAAGTGGTGTCGCCCAGTGCGCCTTCACCGTGGCCGCAGTGAAGACCGACCAGACGGAGCCCGACGTCGCCGCGCAGGGGACCCTGGCGATTCTCTCCTCGGATCCGTTGAACGACGCGCGCTGGTTGGACCTGCCCTGCGGTCCCGCGGTCTCGTGCGTGACGCTCCGCGAGTTCACTCTCCGGCCCGAGGTCACGGCGACCGGTGAAGAGACCAAGCTCCTCACAGGTCAGATCCAGATCCACATCCCCTTCACCACAGGCCCGTACACGGCGATCCTCACGCTCTATACGGCGTCGACCGAGTACTGGGGCGAGTTCTGCGACATGACAGCGGCGATCACGCAGACGGTGTCCTTCACCGACGAGACGTGAAGCACGCACCAGCCGCGGCTTCCACCCGCTGTCGGCGTCTCGGCCTCGCCCCCGACGCTGGCTCACCGAGCCGACGTCACCGTGACCGTGACCGTCTCCGCCAGGCCGTCCGTCAGCGCGCACAGCGCGTCCGTGTGGGCCAGGGCCCGCCAGGACGTGAGCAGGACGAGGCCCCATTTCTCGTCCGGGCAGATGCCGTAGGCGCAGGTCTCCAGGATGGTGCCCGTTCCGTCGCGGTCGGGTTCCTGGGCGTAGGCGTGCCGGACGCGTACGGCGGGCCCGATGGGCAGAGTGCGGCGCTCGGCCTCGGGCGGGCGGAACGAGATGCTGGTCGGTGTGGCCAGGTAGCGGTGCAGCAGGTCCACCGTCACCGCGGGGTACGTCTCGTCGGCGACCAGCGCCGAGAGTTCGACGCGGGCCAACTCCCCCAAGCGTGGCTCGGGGACGTACGAGAGCGCGACGATCGGGGCGCGGGTGCGGGCGTCGGCCGCCGCCTCGCCCAGTTCGACGGCGAGCGCCTCGGTCAACCGTGCGTCGGCGTCGTGGCCGGCCCGGAGACGGGCGGCCTCCTGAGACCAGGAATCCAGATCGACCGCACCGCGCACGGGCAGGGTCACAGCGCCGTCCGGCGCCTTCATGTGGACGGTGGAATCGGCGTACTCGGGCATCAGGCCATCCACTGGAGGGTTCGGGCGATCGAGTCGAAGAGCGTCACCAGCGCGTCCGCCAGCGGCTCCATCGGCGTGGAGAAGGAGAGCAACAGGCGCTGGTCGCTGTGCGGTACGGCGAGGTGGACGTCGAGGTGCGTGACGGTGAGCCTGTTGCCGTCCGGGTCCTCGGGCGAGGGCGTACGGCGGTAGCGGTGGCGTACGGCCGGGCCCGCGGGGAGGTCGACGGTGCTGACGTCGGCGCCGCCTGCGGCGAGCGAGAGAGCGGTGTCGGACAGGTCCCCGGCCTCGCTGCCGGGCGGTGGCCGCAGGAGGGTCACGACGAGCCCGGCGGACACCGGGACCTGGCCGATCACCTGGTCGACGAGGTACATCTCGACCCCTCCGTTCGCGTGGGCCGCTTCGGCCTGTGCCCGGATCCGTTCCGCGAGCGCGGCCTTCAGCTGGGGGGTGGCCCGGGTCCTGCGCAGGCCGCGGTTGACGAGCTTGTCGATCCGGTGCGGCCAGCGGTCCGGGTCCAGGACGATTCGCTCCCAGCCCTCGGGGACGGCCAGGCGGTAGTCGGAGGGGGGTGCCGGGTGTGCCTCCGCGTCGGCGCCGGTTCCGTGTATCGGCTCTCCGGCGACCGTCGTACCGCTCAGATCGGCGGCCGTCCTGCCCCCGGTCCGCTCAGCAGCCGTGCCCTGTCTCGCGTCGCCCGTCATCGCGTCGGATCGCTCTCTTCGCTCGGTTCGCCCGCTGTCACCCATTCGTTCGGCCTGTCCGCCCCGCGCGCGGTCGCCCGGTGCGCGGCCCCCGCCGTCCCAGGACCACGGCGCTCGCCGGAGCCAGGATCAGCACAGCGGCGGCGCCCAGGGCGGCGATCGCGCCCGCTGTGCCGCCGATGTCGGATCTCGTCCCGAGGAACGGCCGGTAGTGCCCGGCCGGGTCGACGACGGCCGTGTCGTCGAGGCCGACGCGGTCGGCGCACTTCTCCCTGTTGTCGAGTACCTGGTGCACGGAGCCGTCGCCGAGCCGGACCCGGCAGTACGTCTCGCGGGTTCCGTGCGTCCACTGGTGGAGCGGTGCGGCGATCGTCACCGTCTGCTCGACTCCCCGGACCTTCAGGTACCACTGCTGGGTGTTGAAGGAGACGGTGAGCACGAGGGCCGCGTACGCCGCGACAGTGATCCATCGCAGCGCCAGGCCCCCGTACGACGCGCGGGTCCGCAGCGCCGTGAAGAGAACACCCAGGCCACAGAGCACGCCCACGAGCACTGCGGTCTCGTGGATCAGGAGGGTGCCCAGCGCGGTCAGGGCCACACCCGCGACGGCCGCCGCGAACAGCAGCGCCCAGGGTCGTACGGCAGCACGCTCCGGTGGGCCCTCGTCGTCGCCGGGATGCCGTGTTTCCTGGTGGGCGGTGAACTCGGAGAGGACGCCCCGCACGCGGACCATTCCACCGTCCTGCGCGGCCATGCGGCGCAGTTCGGGCAGTCCCATGCCGATCTGTTCCAGCGTTCGCCATCCGTCCTCCGGCAGGCCCGCGAAGAGTGCGTCGAGGGACTCCGCACCGTCGTCTCCTGTCATGAACCGGCTCCCTGTTCCGTGGCCCTCCGCGGCGGTTCCGTGCGGGGGGCGCAGGGTCGCCGGCGTCGTCCGTTCGCGTCACCCACCGGCATTCCAGGTCCAGTTGTAGAAGGGGATGCCGCCGGCCCCGATCCCCGGGATCTCCTTGAGTCCGCTCAGGAGGTTCGGGCCGGTGGCCTTCGTCTCCCCCTCGCCGACGGGCGCCAGGTTGGACCAGCCGAGGGCGAGCGGCAGGGTCTGGCTGCCGATGTAGAGGGCCTTGCCGGCTTGCGCCATGGTCTTGAACGAGGACGCCGAGATCTGCGCCAGCTTCGGTGCGGCGGCGGTCACCAGGCCTTCCTCACCGGGGAGTTGGCCCGCCGCGACTCGGATGTCGTTGACGTACGCCTTGACGTCCAGGGACTCCTTGACCACGGACCTCATACGGGGCAGCAGTTCTGCCGGTCCCTCGGCCAGCGCCTTGCCGATCTGGCCGGGCTTGACCCCGTTGAGTGCTTCGGCGAGGCCACGGGCGGCCGCCGGATTCAGGCCCACGTCCTTCGCCAGTTGTACGTCCTTCAGGGCGGAGGCCCCGCGGGCGGCGACGGCGGCTTCCTTGGCCGTCGTGCCGAGCAGGCGGCCGGCGCCGAAGGAGAGGACACCGACGGCGTCGATGGCGACGTCGAGCCACGTGCCCTTGCCGTCGAGGGCGGAGATCGTGTCACAGACCAGCGCCACGACCGAGGCGATCAGGGCGAGGGCGGCGAGCACCTCGCCGAGTACCGGTACCCAGCTCAGGACGAGGGCCAGTACGCCGAGGACGGCCGCCGCGACTCCGGCCCAGTGGCCGATGTCCGCGACCCAGTCCTTCCAGTTGTCCCACCAGTGGTGCTGGGGGTCCTTCAGTCCGTCGTGCTCGACCGCGTCGTGGATGGCCGACTGGGCGTAACCGGCCTGGGTGTCCCGGTACGACAAGGCCCGTCGGAGGGCCGTCCTGGCGTCCTCCAGGTCGCCGTCGGCGCACTCCTTCTGCTTGTCCAGCTTCTTCTTGTCGGGGTGGTCGTCGGGCCCGGGGTGCTGGTCGATCTGCTTCTGGCAGTGGCTGCTGTCGGCGTCGGCGGCCTTGGCCTTCCTCAGGGCGTCCCGCACGAGGTTCTGCGCGTGGTCGAGCGCGGTGGCCCAGTCGCTGTGCTGGTGCTCGTCGGAGGGAGCGGAGCCCACGCGAGAGCCCAGGGCGTCCGCCGCGGCCGCGTACCGGTGGTGCGACGCGGTCAGCAGCCCGACGGTGTCCTCGGTCTTCTGCTGGAACGCACGGCCCGCGTCGGAGTCCCACCCGTTCCCGTCGACCAGGTTGTGCAGTTTGGTCGCCTGGTCCTCGATGAGGGCGGCGGTGTCGGCGATGCGTTTGCCGAGTCGGGCGACCTCGTAGGGGTCGCCCGGAGTGAACTCCCTGTCGTCGTAGCGGGCGGTCTGCCAGTCGACGCCCGGGAAGTCGTCGCTCATGTGCCGCTGCCGCCGTTGCCGGACTGGGACGTGAGCAGGGCATCGGCGAGATGCTGATCCAGACCGTCGTACGCCTTGGCGGCCTCGCCGGCCGTCCTGCCGAGGAACTCCAGACCCTCGCAGAGCTGCTTGCGCTTCTTCTTCCAGTCGTCCGCGAACGCGTCGAGGGCGCCGGCGACCTCGCCGGAACCCATCTCCGCGTCGTAGGAGTCGACCAGGTCCTTGGCGTCCTCGAAGTGCGCCTTGAGCTTCGCGACGGAGCGGCTGATGTCCCGAAGCTCCGACGTGGACACCGCGATGTGATCCGCCACTGCCACCCCCGTGTGCCTTCCGACGGCCACCGCGGGCCGCCTCATGCGGCACACCCACCTCACGGCGGCCGCCCTCCACCCTCTTGCACGGGTTTTCGAGCCAGCAACCAATGACGAGCAAAGGGGGCGTACAGAGACCGTCAGTACGAGCCTCTCCGGACCTCCCGGAAGCAAAGTCCACCCGGCCGAGTCGAGGAGCCGAGAGGTACCCGGCTCACATGATCCAGCGCAGGGACTCCACGATCGAGGTGCACAGGCGTCCCATCGCGCCGTCCACTCCGGTGAGGGGGACGACGAAGCCGAGGACCAGGTAGCCGACGGACCCTGGCATATGGATGTACCAGTCCACGGTCGTCCCCGTACGAATCCGGACCGCTTCGCCGGCGGGCAGAACGACGGCGGACACCTCGGCGCCGGTCCCCTTCCTGCGCTCCCGCTCGCCGAAGGAAGCGAAGAGCTGGTCGGGGGAGGGAGCACCGGGCGTGGGGATCAGACTCACCACGAGCGACACGGGCAGGATGCTGCCGTCCCGCAGTTCCGGCCGCAGAAAGAACTCCAACGCGCCCTTGGCCACGGCGGCTTCAGCCGTGTTGCGCAGGGTCGTCCAGGCTTCCTGTGTGACCTCCGCCGGGACACTCTTGCCCTCGGCCTGACGGTCCACGAACGTCTTCAGCTCTCGGCGCCACCGGTCATGGCCCAGGTCGATCCTGAACCATTCCCGCGGGACCAGCAGTCGATAGTCCTTGGGCGGTGCCGAGACGTCCGGTCCGGTCGTCATGCCGGCATCACCAGCGACTCGCCCTCCACGTCGAACAGGCGCACGCTCTTCGCCACCCCGGCGAACATGGACGAGAACACGTCCCATCCCTCAGGTGTGGGCGTGCTCATCTCCAGCACCACGACGGTCCCGTTGGTCAACGGCACCTGGACCTGGATGAAGGACGTCCGAAGAGCCTCGTCCTTGCCCGACACCGTAAGACCGCCGTCCAGACTGCCTTGGCGCTCCCCGATGCAGCAGACGGCGGGACCGCACGGCAGATCGATCTCGCTGACCTGTCCGATGCCGAGGTGTCGCAGGGACGAGCCCAGGAACCCCACGGGACGGGGGCCGGCCTCGGCATCGAGGTCGATCATGCTCACGGTCACCGTGGCCGTGCAACGCGTGCCTTCGACCTCGCTGAGGACGAACCCCGAGTAGTGCACTCCCGCTTCGACGAACGAGTCGTAGTGAGCGGCCAGCATGACGGCCCACTCCAGTTGCACGGCGAAGTCGGCCTCCGGCATCACGGTCCGAGCGAGTTCCATCAGGCGGTCGGCGGTCTCGTCCAGATCCTCCGCGTCCGTCGGGATCTCGAAGAAGCCGTCGGGCATGATCCAACGGATGTCCATGCCGTTCCGGTCCGCCGATTCCCGCATACCGCCTTCGGCCGATATGACGGTCACGCCCCACTTCTCCCGTCCCGGCCGCGTTCCTCCACGCCATGCCGGTACGTGGCCGCAAAGGGGTACGGGCCGTAGTGCGGATAGCCCGCGGGAACCTCGGCCCCTCCGTCGCGGGCCACGTGCGCGACCTCGCGATACCTCTTCGCTCTCGCACGGAGGTTCTGCCGGGCGGGATCACCCCAGTGTCGTACCGCGGCTCGGATCCAGAAGCCCAGCAGAAGCAGAACGGCGATGCCCGCGGCGGCGAGGTAGACGAGCCGCGCCCGATCCGACTCCCAGTACTGCGCCACGCCACCCCAGTAGACCGCCCCGCCGAACCCGATGAGCGCGAGCGGCACCCCGGTCCTGAAGCCCGCCGTGAACATCTCCTGTTCGTCCTCGTGCCGAAGGCGCAGCATGCGGAGCACCGCGCCGTCGTCCAGATAGTCGAAGGAGACGTCCCGTCCCGACTCCTCCGCCAGTCGTCGCGCCTCGGGGACAGCGGCGATCACCTCACCGGGAACGAGCCGGACAGGATCCGTCCCCCGGCGACCGATGAACTCCCACTCCCCGAGCTCGACTTCGTCTTCGTCACTCATGTGCCGTTCTCCTTCGTTCCGTCACGGCTACGCGGCGAGCGCGGCGTGGAACGGCTTCGGCGAGGGCCCCGGCGAAGGGCTCGGTGTGGGGTGTGGCGTCGGTGCGGGCTTCCCGGCGGGCGGCTGATAGCCGGTCGTCCCGCCGTTCTCTCCGCTGAACATGCGGTGCAGGGCACTCGCCAGGCCGGTCCCCTTGATGGCGGCCGTGATCTCCTTGCCGCCCAGAGGCACGAATTTCTCCGGAAGGCCGGAAGCCCCCAGCTTCTGACCCAACTTGAGACCGTTGGCCAGCACCTTGTTGGTCAGCGTGACGCTCAGGCCATTGAGGAAGTTGTGACCGATGCCGGCCACGGCCGCGGTTCCCCTGAACGACCCGAGGGCGCGAAGCTTCGCCACACCCTTGAGGCCGCTCAAGGCTCGGAAGCCTTTCAGTGCTCCCAGGCCGGGGAGGATGCCCAGCGCGTCGGTGCCCAGCTTCAGCCAGCTCACCTTCCCGCCGCGCACCGACATGTCGTACGCATGGCCTGCCAGGGCGGCCGCGCTGGAGAGGACGGCGAGCGTCGCGAAGATGGGGACGAGGAACTGCAGAGGCGGGACGAAAGCGCACACGACGGCCAGCACCGAGAGGATCGCCGACAGGTTGGAGAACGTGTCCGCCCAGTCGGCGAGCCAGTTCATGAATCCGCCAGGGTCTCTGACGGCGTCGTGATGGACGACGTCGCGTATGTGCCGGGCCGCGCGGTCCCCCGCATCGTCGAAGATGTCCCGGGCGTCCTTGACGTCCCCCCGCGCCTGGCCGATCCGGTGCAGCGCCTCGTTCTGCTTCTTCTTCCAGCGTTCGTACTCGGGTCTGTCCGCCTCGGGAATGTCGGTGACGAGGTGCTTGTCGGTGAACTTCTTCACCTCCCGCTCCGCGAGATCGTGATCGCTCTTGGCCTCCTGGTAGTCCGCCAGCGCCCTGTCGGCCTTCTGCTGAGCACGGTGCAGCTCTCCGGCGAACTCCTTCGACTCCCCGTCCGCGACCGTCACCCCCAGCGCCTTCGCCGCCTCGTCGTACCGCTCGAACGCCTTCTTCAGCCGGTCGCCCGCGCCGTCCGCCACCTCATTGAAAGCGCGTCCCGCGTCGCTGTCCCAGCCGTCCACGGACGACAACGCCGCGATGACTCTGGCCTGTTCGTCGATCATCTCGGCCATGGTGCGCAACTTGCGTCCGAGTGCGGCGACTTCATGAGGATCACCGGGGGTCGGATCGTCGTCCCACAAAGGCGGCCAGTCGCCGGATCGCCTGCTCACTACTTGCCCTTCCCCTTGGCACCTGAAATGGCCTTGGCCAGTTCATGGTCGATCTCCTCGTACTTCTGAGCAGCGACCGACGTGGCTTCGGCGAGCTTCTTTATTTCCTTCATGAGCGCCTTGCGCGTCTTCTTCCAGGTGTCGCCGAAGTCGCCGAAGGCATCCTTCAGGCCACCGTGCCCGAGAGCATCGTTGTAGCCGTCAGCGGGATTGCCGTGGTGCTCGAACTCACGGTGGATCTTGCCCAAGGACCGGGAACAGTCCTTGATCAGATCCAGGTCGTACGCGGTTTTGTCACCCATTGAAGAATTCCCTCAGGACAGGTGTGGAGTTCACCGTGCTCGTCTCGTGACTCCGACATCTGGCACGGCAGTGCGATGGGGCACGGCATGTGCCCCATCACACTCAAGCTGTGCGTGTACGCCGGGCTTCGTCAGCCCTTGACACCCTTGGCCAGCTGGTCGTCCAGGTCCTCGTACGCCTTCGCGGCGTCCTCGAGGAACTTGGCCATGCCCTTGAGGCCCTCAAGGGTGTCCTTCATGCCCTTGGTGAACTCCTTGAAGGAGTCGTCGAAGGCCTGCGAGCCCTTGGACGTGGTGTAGCCGTCCGCGACGAGGCCGTCGATGTAGCTGTCGAGGCCGTGGAGCTTGTCCTCCATCTTTTCCTTCTCGTGGCCCAGTCGCTTAGCAGCGCCCCGCATCTTCTCGTAAGTGATGTCTGCGTCTTTGCCGCCGGCCATGTGGCGTCCTCCATACTCAACTCGCCGCAGGGCCAACCCCCGTGGCTCCTGATGCGGATGATGCGATCGTCCGCATTGAGCATGCAGCTTACTTATGGCGCTTGCAGGAGCACACCCCGGTTCTGTCACGAGCCCGCACCAGAGGGAGGGCCGGGGGCGGGGCCCGGGACACGGTTGGGTCCGGGTGCGCGGGCGGCCTTCGTCGTTCCCTCACACCGCCCGTTGCCTGCGGGAAGGGGTGAGCGGATATCGTCGGGGGCACTGTGGCCCGCGCTCCGGAAGCGGCCTCGGGTGTCTGGGGGAGGACGAGCGTGCGGCTCACTCTGACCGTCGTCGATCCGCTCGGCGGTGCCACCGCCGACGTCGTTCTTGATGCGGATCCCGAGTCCTCGGTGGGGGACATCGCCAAGGAACTGGCCGAGCACGTCGGGTACAGCGGTGGCGCGCAGATCATCCCGCTCGGCCACCACCAGGGGGCCGCGGGCGGCGGCGCTCCCGTCGCGTACGTCGACGGGTATCCCGTCGATCCCGGCGCGACCATCGGCACCTCCCCGCTGCGCGAAGGTGCCGTCGTCAGCCTGCACGACCCCGCCGGGTGTCTGCCCGGCGAGCCGACCGGGCTCGTCGAGCTGCGGGTGGCCGGTGGTCCCGCCGCGGGTGCGGTGCACCGGCTCGGCATCGGCCGCTACGACATCGGCAGCGGCGCCGCTTCGTACATCCGGATCGACGATCCCGAACTGCCCTCCCGCGCCCTGACGTTGTCAGTTGCAACCGATGGAACCTGCCGTCTCGACGTCCATGGCGAGAAGGCCGGCGCGGGCGAGGACGCGGACCGGAAGGACGGCGTACGGCTCGACGGGGAGGTCTTCGCCTCCCTGGACGGCGACTCCTGGCCCCTCGGGGGTCAGGTCGCCGTCGGCAACACCCTTCTGCAGTTGGACCGTTACACGCCGCCGAACGCCGCTCTCAAGTGGTCCGAGGACGGCGCGGGGCTGGACTACAACCGGCCGCCGCGGCTGCATCCGCCGGAGCGGGAGACGAAGTTCCGGCTGCCCAGTCCCGTACGGGACTACGAGGCACGGCCGTTGCCCTGGCTGATGGCGCTGACTCCGTTGGTCAGTGCCGTCGTCATGGTGATGGTGTTCGGGCGCTGGTACTACATGATCATGGCGCTGCTGAGCCCGCTGATCATGCTCGGCAACTACTTCATGGACAAGAAGCAGGGGCGCAAGTCCCATGCGAAGCAGGTCAAGGAGTACAAGGAGCACAAGGAACGGATCGAGAACGACGCCCAGGAGGCCCTGGCCGCCGAGCGGCTCGACCGGCGGCAGGCGATACCCGATCCGGCGACCGTGCTGTCACTGGGCACCGGCCCGCGCACCCGGCTGTGGGAGCGGCGCCGCACCGACGCCGATCATCTGCTGCTGCGCGTCGGCACCGGACAGATGCCGTCCGAGGTCGTGCTCGACGACCCGGAGCGGGACGAGCACAAGCGCCAGGTGACCTGGACGATCGAGGACGCGCCGGTCGCCCTCCCGCTCGCCGAGCGTGGCGTCGTCGGCATCGCCGGACCCGGTGACTCGGCCCAGGCGCTGGGTCGTTGGGCCGTCGCCCAGGCCGCGGTGCTGCACAGCCCGCTGGACGTGCAGTTCTACGTACTGACGGAGAACAGCGGCCGGGACAGCTGGGACTGGGTGCGCTGGCTGCCGCACAGCAGGCCCGCCGGAGCGCAGGACGCCAACGTGCTGATCGGCACGGACGCCGAGACCGTCGGCGCCCGGATCGGCGAGCTGACCCAGCTCCTCGACGCCCGCCAGAAGGCCGCTCGCGCGAACGGCAACAAGGCGTCCTTCAGCGACCCCGACATCGTCGTCGTGTGGGACGGTTCGCGCCGGCTGCGGTCCATGCCCGGTGTGGTGCGGCTGCTGCGCGAGGGTCCGGCCATGTCGATGTACGCGCTCTGTCTGGACGCCGAGGAGCGGTTCCTGCCCGGCGAGTGTCAGGCCATCGTGATCGCGGAGCCGAAGCCGGAGGAGCACGAGGCGGCGCGGCAGCCGGGCCGCACGGCGCCCGCCGCACCGGCGGCGCCCGGCGGGTTCCCGTCCTTCCACGCCTGGCACGCGGCCGAGCCCGACGACTCCGCCGCCGGTGCGGGCAAGCCCCTCGAACTGCGGCTGCGCGTGCAGCAGACGGGCATCGCGCGGGTCAAGGACGTACGGCCGGACTTCGTGTCGGCGGCCTGGTGCGGGCGGCTCGCGCGCGCCCTGTCCCCGCTCCGCGACATCAGCGGGGAGACCGAGGACTCGGCACTGCCCGGTGCCAGCCGGCTGCTCGACGTGCTCCAGCTGGAGCCGCCGACCAGCGACGCGATCACCGCGCGCTGGCGGATGGGCGGCCAGTCGACGATGGCCGTCGTCGGTGAGTCGTACGACGGTCCGTTCGGCATCGACATGCGGCGCGACGGGCCGCACGGTCTGATCGCCGGTACGACGGGCTCCGGCAAGTCGGAGCTGCTGCAGACGATCGTGGCGTCGCTGGCGGTGGCCAACACCCCGGAGAACATGACCTTCGTCCTCGTCGACTACAAGGGCGGCTCGGCCTTCAAGGACTGCGTCAAACTCCCGCACACCGTCGGCATGGTGACCGACCTCGACGCCCATCTCGTGGAGCGCGCCCTGGAGTCGCTGGGCGCGGAACTGAAGCGGCGCGAGCACATCCTCGCCGCGGCCGACGCCAAGGACATCGAGGACTACCAGGATCTCGTGCGCCGCGACCCCTCGCACGCCTCGGTGCCCCGACTCCTCATCGTCATCGACGAGTTCGCCTCCATGGTGCGCGACCTGCCCGACTTCGTGACGGGTCTGGTCAACATCGCCCAGCGAGGCCGTTCGCTCGGCATCCACCTGCTGCTGGCCACCCAGCGCCCGAGCGGTGTGGTCTCACCGGAGATCCGGGCCAACACCAACCTGCGGATAGCGCTGCGCGTGACCGACGGCGGGGAGTCCAGCGACGTCATCGACTCCCCCGAGGCCGGCCACATCTCCAAGAGCACGCCGGGCCGGGCGTACGTCCGGCTCGGGCACGCCTCGCTGGTGCCGTTCCAGTCGGGCCGCGTGGGTGGCCGGCGCCCCGGTGCCGCCGATCCGACGGCACTCGCGCCCTGGGCCGGGCCGCTGGACTGGGCGGACCTCGGACGGGCCGCGCTGGTCAAGCCGAAGGCCGAGCAGCGCGAGGAGGAGGAGATCACGGACCTGAAGGTGCTGGTCGACGCCGTCCGCGACGCCAACCGGGTGCTCGGCATCCCGCCGCAGCACAGCCCCTGGCTGCCGGCGCTGTCCGAGACGCTGCTCCTCGACGAGGTCCCGGTACCCGCGTTCGCGGGCGGCCCCGGCAAGCTGGCCCCTGCCGCGTACGGCGTGGAGGACCTGCCCGCGGACCAGGCCCGCCGGCCGGTCGTCGTGGACTTCGCGTCCTTCGGGCACCTGCTGATCGGCGGTGCCCCGCGCAGTGGCCGTTCGCAGATCCTGCGCACGATCGCGGGTTCGCTGGCCCGCACCCACTCGGCGGCCGACGTCCACCTGTACGGCATCGACTGCGGCAACGGCGCGCTCAACGCGCTGACCCGGCTGCCGCACTGCGGTGCCGTCGTGGGCCGCAACCAGACCGAGCGCGTGGTCCGTCTCATCGCCCGTCTCAAGGGTGAACTGACGCGCAGGCAGGACCTGTTGGCGGACAAGGGGTTCGCCGACATCGGCGAGCAGCGGGCGGCGGTGCCGGAGGACGAGCGGCTGCCGCACATCGTGGTGCTGCTGGACCGCTGGGAGGGCTGGCTGCCGACCCTCGGCGAGTACGACCACGGCGACCTCACCGACCAGTTGACCGCGATGATGCGGGAGGGCGCGAGCGTCGGCCTGCACATGGTGATGACGGGTGACCGGCAGATCCTCTCCACCCGGATCGGCTCGCTCACCGAGGACAAGTACGGTCTGCGGCTCGCGGACCGCTCCGACTTCTCGCTGATCGGCATCAACGCCCGCAAGATCCCCGAGGAGATCCCGCCGGGCCGCGGCTACCGCAACGAGCACGGCACGGAGACGCAGTTCGCGCTGCTCACCGAGGACGCGACCGGCCAGGGGCAGGCCGCCGCCCTCTCCACGATCGGCGAGGAAGCCGCCGCCCGGGACGCCGAACTCCCGCGCTCCCGGCGCCCGTTCCGCGTCGACGTGCTGCCGACCCGGATCACCTTCGCCGACGCCTGGGAGATGCGCGACCCGGACGCCTCCCGCTCCAAGTTGTGGGGGCTGGTGGGCATCGGCGGCGACGACATCATGGGCTTCGGCCCGGACCTGTCGCAGGGCGTGCCGACGTTCGTGATCGCGGGACCCGCCAAGTCGGGCCGCAGCACGACGCTGATGAACATGGCCCGGTCGTACCTGGCCCAGGGGGTCCGGCTGGTCGTCGCGGCGCCCCGCCCGTCGCCGTTGCGTGAACTGGACGGTGAGGACGGCGTGTTGAAGGTGTTCGACGAGGACGACATCGAGAGCGACGACCTGCGCGAGGCCATCGACTCGGCGTCGCGCGAGGAGCCGATCGTGGTCCTGGTCGACGACGGCGAGGTCCTGGAGGACTGCGACGCCGAGACGGTCTTCAAGCGGATCGTGCAGCGCGGCGGCGAACGCGGCCTCGGCCTGGTCATCGCCGGTGACGAGGAGGACGTGTGCAGCGGCTTCTCCGGCTGGCAGGTCGAGATGAAGAAGGGCCGCCGCGGCATCCTGCTGTCGCCGCAGGACTCCTCCGCGGGCGAGCTGATCGGCATCCGCACGAACCGCAGCATGGTCGGCGGACCGGTCGCCCCCGGCAAGGGCCTGTTGCACCTCGGCGACGGCGAGCCGCTGACGGTGACCACGCCGATGTGACCCGGCGGGCACCCGTGACGTGGGTACGAGGGGGACGAGGAGGTCCGGTGGGCGGGTCGTCGAGGCCGAAGCGGCGCAGGGCGACCGGGGCGGCGCTGCGCTACGAGCACGTGCGGCAGCGGCCGTCGGCGTGGTCGCAGGCGAGGGAGAAGGCGTCCCGCGGGGAGTCGTGGTTGGGCTGTCTCGTGATGCTGGTCGGCATGGCGGGGATCGTCGGGTTCGCGCTCCTGGGCATGACCTGGGGGCACGTTCTCTGGGGCCGGGTCGCCCCAGCCGTACCCGGCGGTGGATACGGCTTCGCGGCGGTCGTCGGCGCCCTCGCCCCGACCGGGTTCGCCGTCGTGACGATGACGCTGTCCCGGATGAAGTGGCGTACGAGCAGGCTCCGTTCACTGGGGTGGGCCATCGCCTCCCTGCCCGGCGTCACCGCCTGTCTGCTGTGGGCACTGGTCGTGTTCGCGAGCTTCCGCCCCCAGCACCGGAGGGACTGGGACGGCTCCTGCCACAGCCGCGGCGAAGCGTGCTGGGTGCACGTCGAGTACCCCTGGGTCTGGGCCGTCGGGGTGCTGTCGACGGTGCTGGTGTCCGCGGCCCTGATCATCGTGGCCTTCCGGGTCATGGGCACCCGCGAGAAGCCCGCGGCCGCCTGATCCGGGACATGCGCGCACCTGCCCTGTACGGGCCCGACGCGCCCTATCCGACCTTCGTCATCTTGGCCACCGGGTCGCCCGCGTCGGGGTTGTCCGTCTCGTAGGTGAGGGTGCCGGCGCCGGGGGTCAGCCGGACCTCGTGGCGGCCGGTGGTGCAGACGTCCCGGTTGGACTTGTCGGCGACGCTCGTGGCGACGAGCTGTTTCGCGGTGACCTTCTTCAGGATGAGGGTGTCGTCGCAGATGCCGCCGATCTGGTCGGTCTGCCGGAAGGTGCCCAACTCCTGCCCCACGGCGGCCTGGTGGACGGTCACGCGGAAGGTGCCCATGGGCAGGGTGCCCTCCAGCGCGAGGGCGTCGCCCTCCCAGGTGCCGAGGTAGCCGGCGGGGATCGCGGACGCCTGCCCGGTCGCGCCGGGCGTGCTCCGCGTGGGAGCGGGCTCGGCGGCGGTCGCCCCGGACGACGGACCCGAGGAGGCGGACGGGCTCCGGCTCCCCCGCGCGGTCGGAGCGGGTCCCGACGCGCTGTCCTGGTTGTCCGAGCCCCCGCCCGGCAACAGGTCGAAGAGGAACGCCGAGCCGACGGTCACGGCCGCCAGCGCTCCCGCCACGGCCAGCGCGACCGTGCAGCTCATCCGGCGGCCCCGGCCGTCCGTCCCGGGCGCGGTGGTCGCGGCGACACTGACGGAGACCTTGCCCGGCCGGTCCTGCGCCTGCCCGTTGTCCGGCGCCCCGTCACGGTGCACGGCGTCCTGGGGCCCGGCACCTCCCGTCTCGCGCTGCCCGGGAAGGTACGGAGGCATCGTGGGCGGCGGTCCGAAACCGGGCGGCGGCGGACCGAACCCGGGCGTCGGCGAAGACGTCCCGAACCCGGATCCGGGCGGCCCGAACCCGTTCCCGGCACCCGTCCCGGCGCCGGTCCCTCCGGTGCTCCCGGGACCGCCGGTGCCCACCGCCGGACTGCTGAACCCCACCAGCCCGGACGGCGCGGCCTCCTCCGCCCCCGTCGCCTCAAGGTTCAGCAGCTGTACGGCACTTCGGCTCACCTGTTCCACCAGCGCGCCCGGCAGCCAGCCCGCTGTCACGAGCCGGGCCGCTCCCTGCGGCGCCAGGCGGACCGCGACCTCGGCCGGAGTGGGCCGATCCGTGGGCGACTTGGCCAGGCAGGCCGCCACCAGTTCACGCAGCTCCCCGTCCAGCGCGTCGAGTCGGGGCTCCTCGTGGACCACCATGTAGAGGAGGGAGGCGGACGAGTCCCCCGGGAACGGAGGCTCGCCGGTGGCCGCGTACGCGAGGACGGCGCCGAGGGAGAAGAGGTCGGCGGCGCCCGTGACGCCCTTGCCGAGGATCTGCTCGGGGGACATGTAGCCGGGTGAGCCGACCGAGACGCCGGTCGAGGTCAGGGAGGCGGTGCCGTCGGTGGCCCGGGCGATCCCGAAGTCGATCAGCAGGGGGCCGTCGAGGGTCAGCAGCACGTTGGACGGTTTGACGTCACGGTGGACGAGACCCAGGGAGTGGACCGCCGTGAGGGCCTCGGCCAGCCCGGCGCCGAGCGCGCGCACGGAGTGGACCGGGAGCGGACCGCCGTCGGCCACGGCCGCCGTCAGTGAGGGCCCGGCCGCGTAGCCGGTGGCGACCCAGGGCACGGGCGCCTCGGGGTCCGCGTCGAGAACGGGGGCCGTCCAGGCACCGCCGACCCGTCGCGCCGCCTCGACCTCGCGGCGGAAGCGGGCCCGGAACTCCTCGTCGAGCGCGAAGTGCGGATGCACGATCTTGACCGCGACCGTCCGTCCGCCCGCGCTGCGGCCCAGATACACGCGGCCCATGCCGCCGGAGCCCAGCCGGCCGAGCAGCCGGTAGGGCCCCACGACAGTGGGTTCGTCGACGCCGAGTGGCTGCATGGCACCCACGGATCACCCCTCCCCCGTACACACTGCCCAGCAGCGTAGTGCCGTGCGCCTCCGGCGCCCCCCGACTGTGGGTGTCTCAGGGCTGGAGGAGCCGTACGTCCACGTCCGCCGGGAAGCCGGTCGTCGGGCCGACGCGGCGCGCGAACTCCTGGACGGCCGCCAGCTGGGGGGCGCCGAAGCGGAAGTCGAGCGTCGTGAAGTACTGCTCCAGGACCGTCTCGTCGAAGGCCTCCCAGCGGGCCGCCTGCTCGGCGACCTTGGAGACCTCGTCGAGGGAGAGGTCGCGGGAGGCGAGGAATGCCTCGTGCACCTTGCGGGTGACGAGCGGCTCGCGCTCCAGGTAGTCGCGCCGGGCCGCCCAGACGGCGAAGACGAACGGGAGGCCCGTCCACTCCTTCCACAGCGTGCCGAGGTCGTGCACCTGGAGCCCGTACTTCGGCCCGTCGAGCAGGTTGGCCCGCAGCGCCGCGTCGCCGATGAGGACGGCGGCGTCGGCCTCCTGCATCATCAGGCTCAGATCGGGCGGGCAGGTGTAGTACGACGGCTGGACGCCGACCTTCTCCGCGAGCAGCAGCTGCGCGAGCCGGACGGACGTACGGGACGTCGAGCCGAGGGCGACGCGGGCGCCGTCCAGCTGGTCGAGCGGGACCTGCGAGACGATCACGCAGGACATCACGGGGCCGTCGCAGCCGACCGCGATGTCCGGGAAGGCCACCAGCTCGTCGGCGTGCTTGAGGAACTCGACGAGCGTGATGGGCCCGATGTCGAGATCACCCCGCACCAGCTGCTCGCTGAGCTTCTCCGGGGTGTCCTTGGTGAGCTCGAAGTCGAGGAGCGTGCCCGTTCTCGCGAGCCCCCAGTACAGGGGCAGGCAGTTCAGGAACTGGATGTGGCCGACGCGCGGCCGGGTGCGAGAATTGTCCACATCGCGAGGCTAGACCCCGTGGGTTACGGCGCCTGCTTCAGGGTGGGCCATAGGTGGCGGAAACCATCCGGCCCCTTGGTGTCAACCCTTGTGACACCTTGAAGTCAACGCACGTCAGACCGGTCGTCCGTCCGGGCGAAAGTTCTCGGTGGCGTGATCTTTCCCCCTATTGCTTTCGGGTGCCTGCGTGCTAGGCTCGCCCGCAAGTTGCAGTTTGGTTTCCCTTGCAGTACAGAGCCTGCGGAGCATGTGACCGCGGGCTCTCGTCGTTTTCAGACGTATGCAGTTGTTTACACAATCGCAGGTTCTGGAGCAGGGCAACCCTTTGGGCCCAAGGAGGGCTTATGGCTACCGGAACCGTGAAGTGGTTCAACGCCGAAAAGGGCTTTGGTTTCATCGCCCAGGAAGGCGGCGGCCCGGACGTCTTCGTCCACTACTCCGCGATCAACGCGAGCGGATTCCGCTCTCTCGAAGAGAACCAGGCGGTTTCCTTCGACGTCACGCAGGGTCCGAAGGGCCCGCAGGCGGAGAACGTCACCCCGCTCTAAGCCTTCGGCTCCATGAGCCCAATGCTTTGATCCGGAACGGATAGCAGTACCCAAGGAGCCCCGCGCCAGCCGGTCGCGGGGCTCCTGCCTTTGCCCCGACCGGTCAGCCGGCCCCTTTCAGCTCCGCCCAGACCGTCTTGCCGACCTGACGGTCCGCGACGCCCCACGCCGTGCTGAGCGCGGCGACGATCCGCAGACCCCGGCCGCTCTCCGCGTCCGCCCCGGCGCCCGGCGTCACCGGCCGCCGGTCCCCCCGCGCGTCCGCCACCTCCACCCGCACCGTGCCGTCGGCCGCGAGCCGCAGTCGCAGCTCGACATCCCGGCCCGGGACGTGGCCGTGCGTGACCGCGTTCGCCGCCGGCTCGGCGACGACCTGGGCCACCAGATCGCTGAGGTCGCTCCCGTGCGGGACGCCCCAGTCGTGCAGCTGCTGGACCGCCAGCCTGCGGGCCGGCCGTGCGCCCCGGCGCGTGGAGCTGAGCCGCTGGGAGAACTCCGTCGCCCGCGGGGCGACTCCCTGGGCGGAGATATGTGCGTTCACGTGACAGAGCGTGGCCGGTCGTCTCTACGCTGACCAGGTGCGACCGCCCGACGCCGTGGAGCCGTACGACCGTGGTCGCGCCCTGTACGACTCGTCGACCGTGACCACGAAGGCGGTGCCGCGCATGACCGACGCGGAGACCCCGGCCCGGGCCGATGGAACGACCGAGCTGTTCACCGCGATCGGGAGGCAGTTGAAGATCCTCAGGGAGCGCGCCGGGCTGACCCAGAAGGAACTGGGCACGGCCCTCGGGTACAGGCCCGACCTCAGCTGGTTCAAGTCCAGTTACAGCGGAGGCGCCGGCGGAGAGTGCCTGGAAGTCGCGTATGACTGGCGCAAGTCGAGCTACAGCGACGGCGAGGGCGGCCAGTGTGTCGAGGTCGCCGCCTCCCCCCGTGCCGTCCGCGTCCGGGACTCCAAGAACCCCGCCGGGCCGCAGCTCGCGCTGTCCCCCGGCAGCTGGTCCGCCTTCCTCGCGGGCGGGGTCCTCGGAGACCGGGGTTAGCCGCTACCCGGCGTAGATCGCCTCGATCTCCCGGGCGAAGTCCCCCGCGATCGCCGCGCGCCGCAGCTTCATCGAGGGGGTGAGGTGGCCCGCCGCCTCGGTGAAGTCGCGGGGCAGGACCGTGAAGCGGCGGATGGACTCCGGACGGGAGAGGAGCTTGTTCGCCTCGTCGACCGCCCGCTGGAGGATCGCGAGCAACTCCGGGTCGTTCATGATCAGTTCGGGTGGCACCCCGTGCTTGCCGTTCATCTGACGCCAGTGCGTGATGCCCTCGGGGTCGAGTGTGATGAGGGCGGAGACGAAGGGGCGGCGGTCGCCGACCACCATGCACTGGGCGATCAGGGGGTGCGCGCGGAGCCAGTCCTCCAGCGGCGCCGGGGCTACGTTCTTCCCGCCCGCGGTGATCAGGATCTCCTTCTTGCGGCCGGTGATGGTGAGGTAGCCGCCGTCGTCCAGTTCACCGATGTCACCGGTCGCGAACCAGCCGTCCGGGGCGGCGTCGACGACACCGCCCGCGTTCGGGTCCCAGTAGCCGCGGAAGACCTGTTCGCCGCTCAGCAGGACCTCACCGTCGGCCGCTATGCGCACCCGAGTGCCGGGCAGCGGCCAACCGACGGTGCCCAGGCGGGGTTTGACCGGGGGCGTGACGGTCGCGGCGGCGGTCGTCTCCGTCAGGCCGTACCCCTCGAAGATCTCGATGCCCGCGCCCGCGTAGAAGGCGGCGAGCCGGCGGCCGAGCGGGGAGCCGCCGCAGATGGCGTAACGGACCCGGCCGCCCAGCGCGTTGCGGATCCGGCGGTAGACGAGGGGGTCGTAGAGGGCGCGGGCGGTGCGCAGCCCGCGGCTCGGTCCGGGTCCGGTGCCGTGCTGCTTGGCCTCGACGGCCTCGCCGTACTTCTGGGCGATGCGGGCCGCTCGGTCGAAGGACGAGCCGCGGCCCATCCGTTCGGCCGTCGCGCGGCCGGTGTTGTAGACCTTTTCCAGGACGTACGGGATGGCCAGCAGGAAGGTCGGCTTGAACGAGGCCAGGTCCGCCAGGAGTTCCTCCGTCTGGAGGCTCGGGGCGTGGCCGAGTTTCACCCGGGCGCGCATACAGGCGACGGCGACCATGCGGCCGAAGACGTGCGAGAGGGGGAGGAAGAGGAGCGTGGAGGCGGGGTCCTGGGTGCGGGACTTGAAGATCGGGTAGAGCAGTTCCACCGCGTTGTCGACCTCGGCGAAGAAGTTGCCGTGGGTCAGGGCGCAGCCCTTGGGCCGGCCGGTGGTGCCCGAGGTGTAGATCAGGGTGGCGAGCGTGTCGGGGCCCAGCACACCGCGCCGGACGGCGACTTCCTGGTCGGTGACGTTGCGGCCGAGCTCCGCGAGGCGCTCCACGTGCCCCTTCTCGAAGACCCACATGTGCCGCAGGTCCGGGATGCGCTCGCGCTCGGGGCCGAGGGTCGCGGCCTGGGCCACGGACTCCACGGCGATGGCGACGGCTCCGGAGTCCTGGAGGATCCAGCGGGTCTGGAAGACCGACGACGTCGGGTAGACGGGCACGGTGACGAGCCCGGCGGCCCAGGCGGCGAAGTCGAGGAGCGTCCACTCGTACGTCGTGCGCGCCATGATGGCGATCCGGTCGCCCGGCATGAGGCCCTCGGCGATCAGGCCCTTGGCGACGGCCAGGACCTGGTCCGCGTACTCGGCGGCGGTCACGTCGGTCCAGCGGTCGCCGTCGGGTGTCTTCCGGCTGAGGACCGGTTCGTGCGGAGCCGCCGCCGCGTTGTCGAAGGGGATGTCGGCGAGGGAGCCGTGCGTCACCTGCCCCACGAGCGGCGGTACCGCGACCTCGCGCACGACTCCGTCCAGCCGCCTGATCTCGGGTTCCCGCAGGGGCGGGGCGGCGTCGTGGGCGTACGTGCTGGACACAAGGCGGCTCCTTGTCGGCCGGGTGGCCGGGGCGGGTGCAAGGCGGGTGCGGGTGGGCTCGGAGGAGCGCGGGGCACGCCACCTCATACGGGCCTGGGGAGTGGGGGGTTCAGGGTCGGCAACCCGGTGAGACCGGGGATGCTACGGCGCCCGCGTGTGGGCTTTGTGGCGCTTTGGGGCGGGCGGGGTGCGGGTTACCCGGGGTAGCCGTGAGGGCGTGCGTCGGTGTGCGGGCCACGCTTCCGGGAGGTCGGGTCGTCGGCGGACGCCCCCTCGGGGCGGTGCGCGGACCAGGTCCCTCCGGGCACGGCCGCCGGCGGGCGTCCCGTGCGCACCGGCCGGCCCGACACCCCCCGGAAGACTTCACCCGCGCTCCAGGATCGCCGTCACCCCCTGCCCTCCGGCGGCGCAGACGGAGATCAGCCCGCGGCCGGGCGCGTCCCGCTCCGCGAGCAGCGTCGCCAGGGTCGCCACGACGCGGGCGCCGGTGGCGGCGAACGGGTGGCCGGTGGCCAGCGAGGAGCCCGCCACGTTCAGGCGGGAGCGGTCCACCGTGCCGAGGCCGCGCTTCTCCCAGGCGGCGAGGGTGGCGAGCACCTGGGAGGCGAACGCCTCGTGGATCTCGACGAAGTCGAAGTCGGACAGGGCGAGTCCGGTCCGCTCCAGCATGCGCGGGACGGCGTACGCGGGTGCCATCAGGAGCCCGTCCTCACCGCCCGCCACGTCCCCCTCGACGAAGTCGACGGCGGCCGTCTCGTAGGCGGTCAGGTGGGCGAGGACCGGCAGCCCGCGCGTCGTCGCCCACGCGTCACTCGCGAGCAGCACCACGGCGGCGCCGTCGGTGAGCGGGGTCGAGTTGCCCGCCGTCATGGTCGGCTCGGGGGCGTCGAGACCGAACACCGGCTTGAGCGTGGCGAGTTTCCCGACCGTCGAACCGGGCCGGAGGTTCTGGTCCCGGTCGAGACCACGGAAGGGGACGACGAGATCGTTCAGCAGCCCGCGGTCGTAGGCAGCGGCGAGCCGCTGGTGACTGGCGGCGGCGAGTTCGTCCTGTTCCTCGCGCCGCACACCCCAGGCGCGGGCGGTGACGGCGGCGTGCTCGCCCATCGACAGGCCCGTGCGGGGTTCGGCGTTGCGCGGGATGTCCGGCACGAGGTGCGCGGGGCGGACGCGGGCGAGGGCCTTGAGGCGGGCGCCGGGCGACTTCGCGCGGCGGACGTCGAGGAGGATGCGGCGCAGGGTGTCGTTCACGCCGAGGGGCGCGTCGCTGGCCGTGTCCGCGCCGCCCGCGATCGCCGACTCGGTCTGGCCGAGGGTGATCTTGTTGGCGGCGGCGATGACGGCCTGGAGGCCGGTGCCGCAGGCCTGCTGGATGTCGTACGCGGGGGTGCGGGCGTCGAGCTTCGAGCCGAGGACCGTCTCGCGGGCGAGGTTGAAGTCCCGGCTGTGTTTGAGGACGGCGCCGGCCACCAACTCCCCCACCGCGCCCGGCTCGTCGAGCCCGTACCGCTCGACCAGGCCGTCCACGGCGGCGGTCAGCATCTCCTGGTTGGAGGCGGTGGCATAGGGGCCGTCGGACCGCGCGAAGGGGATCCGGGTCCCGCCGACGACGGCGACGGGGCGCGTCCGCGCGAGGCCGGGGCCGCGGGGCGCACCGGACACGGCGCTCTCCGCACCGGACACGGCGGTGGGCTCGGTCGCCGCGGGTGCCGTCCCGGCTCGCGTGTCGTCCCGCTCGCTCATCCCTGGACCGCCTTCCGGAGAACGTGCTGTCTCATCTCGACCTGTCCCCTCGCCCTGACATACCCTTACCCCAGGTAACCTTACTCTGGAGTAAATTAACGTCCGCATGGGGAGTTGGACAATGGCCGACCGCTATCTGAGCTTCGCCGGCACCGCGCCGGGCCGCTTTCTGACCCGCCGGATCGGGCTGCCCCAGCCGACGGCCCTGCACCGCTGGTCGGCCGAACGCCCCTCGTTCGAGGGCGAGTTGCTTCACCTCACCGCGGGCAAGTCCCCGCTGGACGGGCCGGACGGACTCGCCGCCGTGCTGGGCAGGACCGGGCTCGCGGTGCGGGCCGAGAGCGAACGGCCCGTCGCCGTCGTCCTCGACGCGACCGGCGTCACCGACATCGACACACTCGCCGAGGTGCACACCGCCCTGCACCCCGTCGTCCGGTCGGTCGCCCGCAGCGGCCGGGTCATCGTGCTCGGCGCCCCGCTCGACACCGCCGACCACCATCAGGCGGCGGTCCAGCAGGCCCTGGAGGGCTTCGTACGCTCGCTCGGCAAGGAGATCGGGCGGGGCATCACGGTGACGCTGCTGCGGCTGACCGACGCCGACGCCGCCGAGTCGACGCTGCGCTTCTTCCTCTCCCCCAGGTCCGCGTACGTGAGCGGCCAGGTGATCGGGATCGGCGGCGGGACCGAGGTGACCGCACCCGAGGACTGGGGCCTTCCCCTCGCCGGGCGCACCGCGCTCGTCACCGGTGCGGCACGCGGGATCGGCGAGGCGGTGGCCGCCACGCTGGCACGGGACGGGGCGCGGGTGGTGTGCCTGGACGTGCCGGGTGCGGCGGTCGAACTCGAATCCGTCGCCGGGCGACTGGGCGGAACCGCCCTCGCCCTCGACATCACCGCCCCCGACGCGGGAGCGCGGATCCTCGCCGCCCTGCCCTCCGAGGGGCTGGACGTCCTCGTCCACAACGCGGGGATCACCCGCGACCGCCGGCTGGTCAACATGGCCGCGGAGCGCTGGAGTTCGGTGCTCGACGTGAACCTCGCGAGCGTGCTGCGCACCACGGACGCGCTGCTCTCGGCGGGCGGCCTGCGGACCGGCGGCCGGATCGTGGCGACGGCCTCCATCGCCGGGCTCGCGGGGAACGCGGGCCAGACGAACTACGCCGCGAGCAAGGCCGGCGTCGCCGGACTCGTCCGCGCGCTGGCCCCGACCGCCGCGGCGGAACACGGGGTCACCGTGAACGCCGTGGCGCCGGGCTTCATCGAGACGAAGATGACGGCCGCCGTCCCGCTGTTCATCCGTGAGGCGGGCCGCCGGATGAACTCCCTCGGCCAGGGCGGCCTGCCCGTCGACGTCGCCGAGACCACCGCCTGGCTCGCGCACCCCGCGTCCGGCGGCGTCAACGGCCAGGTCGTCCGGGTCTGCGGCCAGAGCCTGCTGGGGGCCTAGGCGAACCGCCCGAGCCTGTCCGGAGCCCGGGGCGGCCCCTGGGCACGGTCCTTCTCTTCCGTCCACCGGCAGCCGCACCTCCACCTCCCACCACCCCGGAGACTCCGATGCGTACGCAGCCCTCCACTCGCCCCGAGCCCGCGACACGGACGCTCACCGCGCCGCCCTCCCTCACCCCGCTGCTGGCGCGCGGCGCCCTGCTCTCCCCGTTCAAGCGCCCCCGCCCGGACGCCCCCGTCCCCGCCACCCGGCTCGTGCTGCCGGGTGTGCGGGTCGACCTCGCCCGTCTCGCCGCCTACGAGCGGGTGTGCGGGTTCGCGACCGGGCCGGACGTCCTGCCGGTCACCTATCCCCACGTGCTGGCCTTTCCGCTGGCCATGCGGATCATGGCGGGGCGGGACTTCCCGCTGCCGCTGCTCGGTCTGGTGCACACGTCGATCGGGATCACCCAGTACGAGGAGCCGACCGCGGCCGCGGAGTACGACCTCGCGGTGCGGGTCGAGGGACTGGCGTCGCACCGCCGGGGCACCGAGGCGACCGTACTGACCGAGGCGCGGGCCGACGGCAGGCTCGTATGGGAGTCGAGGAGCACGTATCTCGCCCGGCACCGGACGCGCGGGGAGACTGCGGGGAACGCGGCGCGGGGACCGGCCTCCGACGGGCCGGCGCCGTCCTCGCGGGAGGAGTCGGGGGAAGGTTCGGCGCCGTCCAGGACACTGCCCGCGCTCGCCGAGTGGCGGCTCGCGCAGGACGTCGGCCGCCGCTACGGCGCGGTCTCGGGCGACCGCAACCCGATCCACCTGCACCCGCTGACGGCCCGCCTCTTCGGCTTCCCGCGCGCCATCGCGCACGGCATGTGGTCCGTCGCGCGCTGCCTCGCCGAGTACGGCCCGCAGAGCGCGGTGGAGATACGGGCGGACTTCCGGGCGCCGGTCCTGCTCCCGGGCACGGTGACGTACGCCGCGCAGGGCCTCGCCTTCGAACTCCGCACCGGCGACCGCGTCCACCTGACCGGCGACGTGCGACCGCTTCCCCCGGGGACGGCCACGGGCGGGGACCCGGCCCCCGCGGCTCCGACCGGGTGACAGGGGCGGCAGCGCGGCGGTGGCACGCCCCGGCCCGCCCGCCCGGCCGCCAGACTGCCCGGGCCCGACGCCACCACGGACTCCGGAGCCCGTCATGCCCCAGCCCCCGACCGGACCGACCGGAGCGGCCGCCTTCCTGGCCGTGTGCGGTCACACCCATCTCTTCCCCGGTGCCCGCTGCCGGGTCCGGGGACTCTCCGATCCCGGCGCCTTCGCCGCCGAACCGTCGCCGGTGGAACTGGCCCTGCGTTTCTCCGACGACGTGGTCGCCGAGGCGCAGGTGCGCACCACCGGCCCCGCGGGCCCTGTACTGAGCGTCCCGGCCCACACCACCGGCGCCGGCACACCGATCGAGGGCCGCACCTGGGTGATCCGGGAGTTCGTCCGGACCGGGGACGAGGTCGAGCTGACGATCGGCGCCCACGCTCCGGCCTGAACGGGCCTGAACGGCCTGCCCGGGCCGCCGGAGGGCGCTCTAGGCCTGCCCGCCGGTCTGGGGCGGGATCCACGGCCGGTCGCGCATGAGGTCGCCGAGGCCCGCCCAGGCGAAGTTCATCAGCGTGGTGGCGGCCTGTCGGGCCGAGACGCCCGGAGTGACGTTGGCCCAGGCGGCGAGCGACTCGGCGGCGCCGACCAGGGCCTCCGCCAGTCCGGCGACCTCCCGCTCGGGCAGCGAGGGGTCGCGGTGCGCCTCCCGGGCGGCGTCGACGATCAACTCCGTGACGAACAGGACGAGTTCCTCGCGCATCGCGGACACCTCGGCCGCGAAGGGTTCGCCGTGCGTGCGGGCCTGGAGATGCAGGACCGCCCATCCGTCCGGATGTTCGGCGGTGTGCGTGAAGAACGCCCCGAGGCCTTCCCAGAGTTGGCGGTCGGCGGGCAGCCCCTGGCGGACACCGGCACGGACGGCGGCGGTCAGCGCCTTGGCCTCACGCCGGATGCACGCGGTGAACAGGTCTTCCTTGGAGTTCAGGTACAGGTACACCAACGGCTTGGACACGCCCGCGAGTTCGGCGATCTCGTCCATCGACGCGGCCCGGTAGCCACGCTGCCCGAAGGTCCGTACGGCGGCGTCCAGCATCTGCTGTTCGCGTACCGCGCGCGGCATCCGCTTGCTCTTCACAGCACCCATGCGGGCAAGCGTACGATCCGCCGCGCCCCCGGCCGGGCACGCGGCGGTGTCGGGCGGGGGTCAGGAGGTCTGGCTGCGGGCGCCGGGGGAGGCCTCGTCGAGGGCCTCGTCCTCCTGGCTGCGGTTGCGGTCCAGGTTGGCCCTGGCGCGGTCCACGCGGGCGACGACCTGCGCCGAGGCGCGGTCGCGCTCGCCCCGCAGGACGACGAAACTGATCGGCGCGGAGATCACCAGCGCGAGCAGGACGACCCACATGTAGTTGGAGTCGCCGAGGCCGCGGGGGGCGATGCCCGAGTAGACGAGGCCCCAGACGACCACGAGGCAGCCCACGAAGATACCGAGGCGCATCAGTGTGTAGCGGAACATCTCAATCCACTCTTCCCGTTCCGAACGTTCCCAAAGACCACCGTCCAGTGAAGCACGCCAGGACGTCGATCTTGCAGGGGGGTCGATCGGCCCTCAGTCGCGCAGACCAAGGGACAGCAGCATGGTGATGTCGTCGCGGTCCTCGCCGGGCGCGACCCGGATCGCGTCGGGCACCCGGCCGACCTCCTTGTAGCCGCAGGAGGCGTAGAAGCGCTCAAGGCCCTCGCCGCCCCGGCAGGTCAGCCGGATCGCCTCGATGCCGTCGAGCGAGCCCGCCGCCTCCTCGGCCGCGGCGAGCAGGTCGCGGCCGTACCCCTTGCCCTGGTGACGGGGGTGCACCATCACGGTGTAGAGCCACACCCAGTGCCTCATCAGCCGGTGGGTGTTGTGCGTGAGGAAGGCGGTCGCGGCGACCTCGCCGTCCCCGTCCCGGCCGACCAGCAGCCGGGTGCGGCCCTCGGCCATGGCGACGAAGTGCTTCACGAGTTCGGGCCGCACGTCCGCGGCGGTCACCGGCGGCACGAAGCCCACGGAGCCGCCCGCGTTCGAGACGTCCGCCCAGAGGGCGACCACCCCGTCCCGCAGGACAGGGGTGACCGCCGGGTCCAGCTCGAAGCGCAGCGCCACGTCAGACCCGCATGGCCTGCGGCGACTCGCGGCGCTCCGGGTCCGGGCCGTCGTACTCGCGGATGATCTCGTAGCGCGTGTTCCGCTCGACCGGGCGGAAACCGGCGTCGCGGATCAGGTCGAGGATGTCCTCGCGGGTCAGCTTGTTGGGCGTCCCGAAGTTGTCCGCGTCGTGCGTGATCTTGTACTCGACGACCGAGCCGTCCATGTCGTCGGCGCCGTGCTGGAGGGCGAGCTGGGCGGTCTGCACACCGTGCATGACCCAGAACACCTTGACGTGCGGGACGTTGTCGAAGAGCAGCCGGGAGACCGCGAAGGTCTTGAGGGCCTCGGCGCCGGTCGCCATCTGGGTGCGGGCCTGGAGGCGGTTGCGGACCTTGCCGTCCTTCATGTCCACGAAGTCGTGCTGGTAGCGCAGCGGGATGAAGACCTGGAAGCCGCCGGTCTCGTCCTGCAGCTCACGCAGCCGCAGCACGTGGTCCACGCGGTGCCGGGGCTCCTCGATGTGCCCGTACAGCATCGTGCACGGGGTCTTGAGGCCCTTCTCGTGCGCGAGGCGGTGGATGCGCGACCAGTCCTCCCAGTGGGTGCGGTGGTCGACGATGTGCTGGCGGACCTCCCAGTCGAAGATCTCCGCGCCGCCGCCGGTCAGCGACTCCAGGCCGGCGTCGATCAGCTCGTCGAGGATCTCCGAGGCGGACAGGCCCGAGATCGTCTCGAAGTGGTGGATCTCCGTGGCCGTGAAGGCCTTCAGGGAGACCTCCGGGAGGGCCTTCTTCAGCTCGCTCAGGGAGCGCGGGTAGTAACGCCACGGAAGGTTCGGGTGCAGGCCGTTGACGATGTGCAGCTCGGTGAGGTTCTCGCCCCGCATCGCCGTGGCGAGCCGGACGGCCTCCTCGATGCGCATCGTGTACGCGTCCTTCTCGCCCGGCTTGCGCTGGAACGAGCAGTACGCGCAGGACGCGGTGCACACGTTCGTCATGTTCAGGTGACGGTTGACGTTGAAGTGGACGACGTCGCCGTTCTTCCGGGTGCGCACCTCGTGCGCGAGGCCGCCGAGCCACGCCAGGTCGTCCGACTCGTAGAGCGCGATGCCGTCCTCGCGGGTCAGCCGCTCACCGGCCCTGACCTTGTCCTCCAGCTCGCGCTTGAGCCCGACATCCATGCGTTTACCTCTCCCTGTGACGAACCGTGCCAACCGTACTCCCCCGCCTCCCGGCGGGATCGGCCCCACCGGGGGCTCCGCGGACCGCTCCCGCGTCACTCCTCCTCGGGGAGTTCCCCGACGCGGTTCTCCCACTTCGTCGACAGCACGATCGTCGTGCGGGTCCGGGAGACGCCCTTGGTGCCCGACAGACGCCGGATGGTCTTCTCCAGGCCGTCGACGTCGCTGGAGCGCACCTTGAGCATGAACGAGTCGTCACCCGCGATGAACCAGCAGTCCTCGATCTCGCCGAGGTCGCGCAGCCGGTGCGCCACGTCCTCGTGGTCGGCCGCGTCGGAGAGCGAGATGCCGATCAGGGCGGTGACGCCGAGCCCGAGCGAGGCCGAGTCGACCGTCGCGCGGTACCCGGTGATGACGCCGGCCGCCTCCAGCCGGTTGATGCGGTCGGTGACGCTGGGTCCCGACAGGCCGACGAGACGCCCCAGCTCCGCGTACGAGGCCCGGCCGTTCTCCCTCAGGGCCTGGATGAGCTGCCTGTCCACCGCGTCCATGCGATCGAAGCCTTCCACTGAAAAGGTCTGAAGAAATCCGAAGAGTTCCGAAGAGTCCGAAGAGCCTGAGGAGTCACCGAAGGGTGCGGACCCTCAGGTGGTGTCGCCCCGGGAGCCGCCCCCGAGTTCGCCCTTCCACCGGCGGTACAGGTCGTGGTCGACGCCCGCCGCGTCGAGGACCCGCCCGGCGACGAAGTCCACCAGGTCCTGGATGTGCGTGGCGCCCGCGTAGAACGCCGGTGAGGCGGGCACCACCGTCGCGCCCGCGTCGTCGAGGGCCACCAGGTGCCGCAGGGTCTGTCCGTTCAGCGGGGTCTCCCGCACGGCGACGACCAGTCTGCGCCGCTCCTTGAGGGTGACGCTCGCGGCCCGCTGGAGCAGGTCCTTGGAGAGGCCGAGGGCGACCCCGGCCACACAGGCCGTGGACGCCGGCACGATCAGCATCCCCTTGACCGGGTAGGAGCCCGACGAGGGTCCGGCCGCGAGGTCGCCCGCGCTCCAGTGCCGTACCGCGTCGAGGTGCTCCTCGAAGGCGGTGAAGGTGCCGGGCTTGCCGTCCGCGCCCCGCGCCAGCCACGCGCCCAGGTCGTCCCGCCAGTGGGCGTCCCGGAACGGGAGCCCGGTCTCGTCGAGCAGCGTGAGCCGCGAGGCCCTGCTGACGACCAGGTCGACGCTCTCCCCCGCTTCCAGCAGCGAACGCAGCACCGCCGCCGCGTACGGCGTACCGGACGCGCCGGACACCCCCACGATCCAAGGCCGGCGCTGCGTCTGTCCTGGCTTCATGATGTCGAGCCTATCCGGCCACTGCCCGGATTCAGACCGTGAGCCCGCGCACCAGCAGATCCAGCAGCGCGCACACGAACAGCGCGATGCCGATGAATCCGTTGACCTGGAAGAAGGCGCGGTTCAGGCGGGACAGGTCGTGCGGCTTCACGATGGAGTGCTCGTAGAGGAAGGCGGCCGCGACGATCACGAGGCCCAGCCAGAAGAACGCGCCCGCTCCGGTGGCCAGCGCGTACCAGACGAACAGGCCCGTGGTCACCGCGTGGCAGACGCGCGCGCCCCGGATCGCGGCCGGGATGCCGAACCGCGCCGGCACCGACATCACGCCGATCTCCCGGTCGGTCTCGACGTCCTGGCACGCGTAGATCAGGTCGAAGCCGCCGATCCAGACGCCGACCGCGAGGCCGAGGATCACGGCGTCCCAGGACCAGGTGCCGGTGATGGCGATCCAGGCGCCGATCGGGCCCATGGCCTGGGCGAGACCGAGGATGGCCTGCGGGAAGTTCGTGAACCGCTTGCCGTACGGATAGACGACCATCGGGATGACCGCGATCGGCGCGAGCGCCAGGCAGAGCGGGTTGAGCAGGGCCGCGGCGCCGAGGAAGAAGACGAGCGCGACGAAGGCGCCCGTCCAGGCGTGCTTCACGCTCATCGCGCCGGTGACCAGCTCACGGTGGGCCGTGCGCGGATTGCGGGCGTCGATCTCGCGGTCGATGATCCGGTTCGCGGCCATCGCGAACGTGCGCAGCCCCACCATCGCCACGGTCACCAGGAGCAGCCGCCCCCAGTGGATGTTCCCGTCCCACTCGTACATCGCGGTGAGCGCCGCGATGTACGCGAAGGGCAGCGCGAACACCGAGTGCTCGATCATGACGAGCCGCAGGAAGGCCTTGGTGCGGCCCGGCTGCGGAAGCGCCGCGGAAGCTGAACTCACAGCCCGTACTCCTTCCAGCGGCGGTCGACCTTCGCCGCCGTCTCCGGGTCGGACAGCACCATCTCGGGCCAGCCGCCGTCCCGGGTGTAGCCCTCCTCGGGCCACTTCTTCGTCGCGTCGATGCCCGCCTTGCCGCCCCAGAACTGCTGGTAGGAGGCGTGGTCGAGATGGTCGACCGGGCCCTCCACGACGGTGAGGTCGCGGCCGTAGTCCGTGTTGCCGAGCGCGCGCCAGGCGACCTCGTGCAGGTCGTGGACGTCGCAGTCCGCGTCGACGACCACGATGAGCTTCGTCAGGGACATCATGTGGGCGCCCCAGACGGCGTGCATGACCTTCTGGGCGTGCTTCGGGTACTTCTTGTCGATCGAGACGATCGCGCAATTGTGGAAGCCGCCTGCCTCCGGCAGGTGGTAGTCCACGATGTCCGGCACGATGATCTTCAGCAGGGGCAGGAAGAACCGCTCCGTCGCCCGGCCGAGGGGTCCGTCCTCCGTCGGGGGCCGGCCCACCACGATCGACTGGAGCAGCGGCCGCTTGCGCATCGTCACGCAGTCGATCGTCAGCGCCGGGAACGGCTCCTGCGGGGTGTAGAACCCGGTGTGGTCGCCGAAGGGGCCCTCGGGCAGCATCTCGCCCGGCTCCAGCCAGCCCTCCAGGACGACCTCGGCGTTGGCCGGCACCTGGAGCGGCACGGTCTTGCAGTCGACCATCTCGATCCGCTTGCCCTGGACGAACCCGGCGAAGAGGTACTCGTCGATGTCACCGGGGAGCGGCGCCGTGGAGGCGTACGTCACGGCGGGCGGGCAGCCGAAGGCGATCGCGACGGGCAGCCGCTCGCCGCGCCGGGCCGCCACCTGGTAGTGGTTCCGGCTGTCCTTGTGGATCTGCCAGTGCATGCCGATGGTGCGCTTGTCGTGGCGCTGGAGCCGGTAGAGACCGAGGTTGCGGATACCGGACTCGGGGTCCTTGGTGTGGGTGAGCCCCAGGTTGAAGAAGGAGCCTCCGTCGTCGGGCCAGGTGAACAGGGCGGGCAGCGCGTCGAGGTCGACGTCGTCACCGCGCAGCACGACCTCCTGCACCGGCGCGTCCTTGACCTTCTTCGGCGGCACGTGCGCCATCGCGCCGAGCTTCCCGAAGGCCTCGCGCACCCCGATGAAGCCCTGCGGCAGCTCCGGCCGGAGCAGTCCGCCGATCTTGTCGGAGATGTCGCCGTACGACTTCAGGCCGAGGGCCTTCAGCAGGCGGCGGTCGGTGCCGAAGACGTTCATCGCGAGCGGCATCGCCGAGCCGCGCACGTTCTCGAAGAGGAGCGCGGGACCGCCCGCCTTCTGCACCCGGTCGACGATCTCCCCGACCTCCAGGTACGGATCCACCTCGGCCTTGATGCGCTTGAGGTCTCCCTCACGCTCCAGGGCCCTGAGCAGGGAGCGAAGATCGTCGTAAGCCATGTGTCCAAGTATCGGCCACCCGCTAACCTGTGCCCGTCACCGGGGCCCCGTGCCGCCCCGCCACCGCACACTGGGGGACCGTTCGGCCATGCTCAGGTATCTGCCGTTTCTGCTGGTGCTGGCGTTGTGGATCTACGCCTTCATCGACTGCCTGAACACGCCGGAGGAGGAGGTCAGGGGCCTGCCCAAGGTGGTGTGGGTGATCATCATCCTGCTCTTCGGCGAGGTGCTGGTCGGTCCCGTGGCCTGGCTGGTCGCGGGCCGCAACCGCCGGGGGCCGGCGGGCGGCCCCGCCTCGGTCGGCGGGACCCGGCAGCGCGCCCGGTTCGTCGCGCCGGACGACAACCCCGAGTTCCTGAAGTCCCTGAAGGCCGAGAACCGCGCGGACGAGAGCGGCAAGGACGACGGCCGCCGGGACGAGACGCTCCTGAAGCACTGGGAGGCCGACCTGCGCCGCCGCGAGGAGGAGCTGAAGAAGCGCGAGGACCGGCCCCGGTCCGACGAGGAGTCGTAGGACCGGTCCGGCTGCGGAGCCGCCGACGAACCGTGAGAGTCGTGCCATGGAACTGCGTCTGCTGGTGACCTTCGAGAAGGTCGCCACCGTCCTGAGCTTCACCCGGGCCGCGGCCGAGCTGGCGTACGCGCAGTCGAGCGTGACCAGCCAGATCCGCGCCCTGGAGTCCTCCCTCGGCACGGAGCTGTTCGACCGGCTGGGCAGCAGGATCCGGCTCACCGAGGCGGGCGAGCGGCTGCTGCCCTACGCCCGGCAGATCATCGAGCTGACCGAGGAGGCGCGGGCCGCGGTCGTCGGCGCCGAGGAACCCTCCGGCGCCCTCACCGTCGGCACGATGGAGTCGCTCACCTCCTACCGGCTGCTGCCGCTCCTCGAACTCTTCCACCACCGCTACCCCGGGGTCCGGCTCTCGCTGCGCACGACCATCGGCGACGAGACCCGCCAGGCGCTGCGCCAGGGGACGTACGACGTCGGCTTCCTCATGGAGGAGGAGACCGAGCACGCGGGTCTGGAGGTCGCGGTCCTCGCCGTGGAGCCGCTGGCGCTGGTCGCCGCGCCCGGCCATCCGCTCGCCGGCACCGCACCCGCCACGGCCGCCCTCGCGGGCCAGTCACTGCTCGCCACCGAACCGGGCTGCGCCTACCGGGACTTGTTCGAGCGGGAACTCGACTCGGCTGTTCCAAGTGGTACTTCCGTCGCCTTCACGGAGTTCGGCACGATCGAGGCGACCAAGCAGGCCGCGGCGGCCGGCCTCGGGATCGCGTTGCTGCCCGAGGTGACGGTCGCCGCGGAACTGGAGCGGGGCACGCTCGTACGGCTCGGCTGGGAGCCGCCGTTCACGCTTCGCACGCAGCTGGCGTGGCGGGCAGGGAAGCGGCTTCCGGCGCACGCGCGGCTGTTCGTGGAGCGGGCACGGCAGCTGGTGTCCGAGGAGTCCGGCCCGCCCGGGGAAGCGTGACCTTCAGGCTGGCCGTCACGATCAGCGGGACGCCGAGCGCCTGGACGAGCCCGATGTGGTGGCCGTAGACCGCCCAGTCCATGACCATCGCGACGGCCGGGTAGGTGAACGCGAGGACGGCGATCTTCGCGGTCGGGAGCTTGGCGTACGCGGCGTACATGAGGACGTACATCAGCCCGGTGTGGATCACCCCGAGGCCGACCAGCCAGGCCCAGTCCGCGCCGGTCCCGCGCATCGCGCCGACGTCGGCGAACGGCAGCAGCAGCGGGATGCCGACGAGGACCTGTACGAGGGCGATCAGGTGCGGCCGTACGCCGGTGATGCGCTTGGTGACCAGGGTGGACAGCCCGTACAGGAGAGCGGCGAGGAGGGCCTGGCCGACGCCGGTGAGGTAGGCGCCGCCGTGGGTGAGGTCGGCCGGTGAGACGCCCGAGACGAGGACCAGACCGGCGAAGGCGAGGACGATCCAGCCGGCCTTGGCGGCGGTGACCCGTTCCCGGAACAGCAGGGCGCCGAGCAGCACCACGTAGAACGGCTGCGTGTGGTAGACGACGGTGGCGACGGAGATCGAGGTGTTCTCGTACGACTGGAAGAGCAGGACCCAGTTGAAGACGATGAACACCCCGCCGAGCACGGCGAGTCCGAGGGTGCGCGGGGTGAAGCCGTGGCCGCGGAAGTAGCCGCGGGCCAGGGCGTAGCCACCGAGGGCGAGGGCTCCGAACACGACACGGAAGAAGACGACGTTCAGGGGCGAGGCACCGGACTCGACGACGAAGACGCCGAGGGTGCCGGAGAGCATCATCGCGGCGGTGAGCTGGGCCGCGCCCTTGTTCTCGGTCGCGCCGGCGGAGGTGGCTGAGGTCATGCCCCGACGGTAGGAGCGGGGGCCTTCCGGGGGCCACGGGCCGGTGGGGCGTCCTGCCGATGGGGTCATCGGCGGGGCCGATGCGCTCCCCGCCGACCGGGGAGGTGCGGCTAGGGCGTGTCCGTGTCCGGGGTCCGCTCCTCGCGCAGGGCGAGGGCGAGGAGGCCCGGGAAGCGGGTCTCGAACTCCGCACGGCGGAGCCGGTTGACCCGCCTGGGGCCCTCGTCGCGCTGTTCGACGAGGCCCGCGCCGCGCAGGACGGCGAAGTGGTGACTGAGGGCCGCCTTGCCGACGGGCACGTCGAAGCTGCCGCAACTGCGGCTCCACTCCGCCGAGTCGGCCAGTTCACGGACCAGCAGGATCCGTACGGGGTCGGCGAGCGCGGCGAACGCGCTCTGCGCGGAGACCTCGTCGGGATGGGTGTGCTCGGGCGCCGCCCGATGACTCGTCCGCTCCGCCACGCCGGTCTCCCCTGCTGTTTCCCTGATCCGCTTGCCGAGTGTTCGATGAAAACCATACACTTCGGAGTGTTCGCTTTTCATTGAACAGTCTGTGCGGCGATCCGGTCCGCGCGGGCCCTCGGCTGTCCAGCCGAGCATCAGCCAGGAGTGAGCCATGCGTGCGGTCGAGTTCCAGCAGTACGGCGGTCCCGAGGTACTGCGGGTCGTGGACGCGGAGATCCCCGAGCCGGGCCCCGGGCAGGTGAGCATCGACGTGGCCTGGACGGGCGTCAACTTCGCCGATCTGAAGGCCAGGTCGGAGGGGTACCGGGTGCCGCGGCTGCCCTTCGTGCCGGGGCTGGAGGTCTCCGGCCGGGTCCGGGCGATCGGCCCGGGCGTCACGGGACTGCGGGCCGGCCAGGAGGTCGCGGCGCTGACGGAGGGCGGGGCGTACGCGGAGGTCACCGTGGCCGACGCGGTGACCGCCTTCCCCCTGCCGTCCGGGGTCGGCCTGCGCACCGGCGCCACCCTGCCGACCGTGCTGCCCACGGCGTACGCCCTGCTGCACACGGTGGGCCGCCTCCAGCCCGGCGAGACGCTCCTCGTCCAGGGCGCGGCCGGGGGCGTGGGCACGGTGCTGGGCCAGCTCGCGCGGGCGGCGGGCGCGGGCGCGGTCTACGGCGTGGTGTCCGCGCGGGCGAAGGCCGAGTTCGCCCTCGGGTACGGCTACGACGAGGTGTTCGTCGGCGCCTTCGCCGACGAGGTCAGGGCGGCGACCGGGGGGCGGGGCGTGGACCTGGTCCTGGACCCGGTCGGCGGCGAGACCCTGCAACGCGGCCTCGCGTCCCTCGCCCCCTTCGGCCGGCTGGTCTCCTTCGGCAACGCGAGTTCGGCGGAACCGTGGACGGTGGGCCAGCCGGAGCTCTACCCGACGGGCCTGTCGGTCGCCGGGTTCTCGATCCTCGGCCTGGCCCGGACGGCACCGGACGTGCTGCGCGCCCTCGCCGAGCGGGCGTTCGCGACGGTGGCCGACGGGACCGTCTCCCTGCCGGTGACGGCGGAGTTCGCCCTGGAGAAGGCGGGCGACGCGCACGCGCTGATGGGAGCGCGGACCAGCACGGGCAAGCTGCTGCTGAGGGTGGCGGACCGACGGCTGGGGGCGTACGCCGGGTGAGTCCGAGCACGAGCGCGAACCGGCCGCGGGTGGGGGCCTGTTGGGGCGGCGTTGTCAGTGGGGCCGTCTACTCTTCCGCGCCATGACCACTCGCCTGGATGCCACCCGCGCCTCGTACGACACCGTCGCCGCCGACTACGCCAAGCTGTTCAGCGGGGAGGTCGCCCAGCCTCTGGAGATCGCGATGCTCGCCGAGTTCGCGAAGCGGGTGCGGGCCGGCGGGGGCGGCCCGGTCGGGGACCTCGGGTGCGGGCCGGGGCGGATGACCATCCATCTGGACGGGCTCGGGCTCGACGCGTTCGGGATCGACCTGTCGCCCGGGATGATCGAGGTCGCCCGCGCCGCGTACCCGCACCTGCGTTTCTCGGTGGGCACGATGGCGGACCTCGACCTCGCCGACGGGTCGCTCGCCGGGGCCCTCGTCTGGTCGTCCACCGTGCACATCCCCGTGGATGAACTGCCGCCGCTGTTCGCGGAGTTCCGCCGCGTGCTCGAGCCGGGCGGCCATCTGCTCATCGGCTTCAAGGCGGGCGACGAACAGATCCTCCTGGAGCACGCGTACGGCCACGACGTGGACCTCGACGTGTACAGCTTCCGGCCCGACCGCGTCGCCGAGCTCCTCGCACAGGCCGGCCTGGCGGAAGCGGTCCGGCTGGTCCGCGAGGCCGAGATGACGGAGTACGGCCCGGAGAGGACCGCGCAGGGCTTCATCCTGGCCCGGAGGCCGGAGGACTCCTGAGGCGTCCCGGGCGCCGGGGCCGCCGTCCCCCGTGTCGCCCTCGGTGCGGCCCCGTCCCTCCAAGTGCCCTCACGTGCCCTCTGTTCTCATCCCTTCGGCGCGGCCCCGTAGACCATCGGCGGACGCGGGGCGGGCCGTCCGTTTTCCAGACTGGGTCCCGGACGAAGCAGGTGGGCGCGGAGCCGGGAGGCGCGGGATGCAGGGGACGCCGGGGATCAGCCGGGCACGGTTTCTGGGAATGGCCGCGGCCGTGGGGGGCGCGGCCGCCGCGCTGCCCGTCGCAGCGGCGGGACGGGCGGGGGCCGCACCCGCCCCGGGATCGCCGACGGCACGGGAGCGGCCGGGCACGTCGGCGCCGGCGGCGAGCGGCAGGCGGGGGCTCACCCACCGGGGGGTGGTGTACGAGGTCGGGGACGGGGAGACGCCCGCGACCGGGTGGAACGTCCGGGACATGCGCGCCGACCTGCGCGCCGTCGCCCACGACCTGCACGCCGACTCCGTCAAGGTGACCGGTGACGGGGTCGAACGGCTCACCGCGACCGCGACGGAGGCGGCGGAACGCGGGCTGCACGTCTGGCTCGAACCGACCCTCGGTGACGTGCCCGAGGGGGACATCCTCGACCACCTCGCCGAGACCGGCCGCGCCGCCGAGCGGCTGCGCCGGCAGGGTGCCGGAGTGCACCTCAGCGTCGGCTGCGAGTTCGTGCTGTACGTCCCCGGCATCGTGCCCGGCGCGACCGTCCAGGAGCGGGTGGAGAACCTGCTCAAGGGGAACTTCGACCCCGTCGTCATGGCGCGGCGGCTGCACCGGTTCACCGCGAAGGCGGCGAGGACGGGCCGGTCCGTGTTCCGCGGGCCGCTGACGTACGCCGCCGCACAGGACGAGGACGTCGACTGGGGCCTCTTCGACCTGGTGGGCATCGACTACTACTCCTTCTTCCGGCGCCCGGCGGACTACCTCCGCGACCTCGCGCAGTACAAACGCTTCGGGAAGCCGGTCGCCGTCATGGAGTTCGGCTGCTGCACGTTCCGGGGCGCGCCGGAGCAGGGCGGGATGGGCTGGGACGTCGTCGACTACACGAAGGATCCGCCGGAGATCAAGGCCGGTCTCGTCCGCAGCGAGCGCACGCAGGCCGCGTATCTGACGGACGTGCTGGCCGCGTTCGAGGCGGCGGGACTGTACGCGGCGCTGGCGTACACCTTCGTCACCCGCGACGCCCCGCACCGCCGCCACGACCCGCGCCACGACCTCGACATGGCGAGCTACAGCATCGTGAGGACGATCGAGAAGCGCCCCGGGGACCCGGCCGCCGGCGTCCACTGGGAGCCGAAGGAGGCCTTCCACGCACTGGCCCGTCAGTACGGCCGCCATCGCCGCCCCTGACCGCGCCACGGCCCGGGTACGTTGCCCTCGGGGGACGCCCACCGCAGAGTGGGGTCATGGAGCTCATCGATCAGGCACAGGCGCGGGCATGGCTCGCGACCGCCGTGGCGGAGGCCCGCGCCGGGCTCGCCGAGGGCGGCATCCCCATCGGGGCCGCGCTGTACGGCGCGGACGGCGCCCTGCTCGGCCGCGGGCACAACCGCCGTGTCCAGGACGACGACCCCTCGACGCACGCCGAGACGGCCGCGTTCCGCGCGGCCGGACGGCAGCGGTCGTACCGCGGCACGACGATGGTGACCACCCTCTCGCCGTGCTGGTACTGCAGCGGCCTGGTCCGCCAGTTCGGCATCTCCCGGGTGGTCGTCGGCGAGGCGGCCACCTTCCGCGGCGGCCACGACTGGCTCGCCGAGCACGGTGTGGAGATCGTGCTGCTCGACGATCCCGAGTGCCAGGGCCTGATGCGCGACTTCGTCGAGGGCAACCCCGACCTGTGGAACGAGGACATCGGTGACTGACCCCCAGGCCCCCGCGGCGCCGCGTATCCCGACCGTCGACCTGCGCCCCTGGGTCTCGGGGGACGCGCAGGCACGCGCCGCGATCGCCCGGACCGTCGACGAGGCGCTCCGGACGGCCGGCTTCCTGCTCGTCACCGGGCACGGCGTGGACCCCGCCCTGCGCGTCCGGATCAGGGAGGCGGCCCGCGCCTTCTTCGTACTGCCCGCCGAGGTGAAGGAGCCGTACGCCGCCCGGGTCGGCGGACGCGGCTGGCTCGGGCCCGGCGCCGAGGCCAACGGGTACGCGGAGGGCACCGAGACCCCGCCGGACCTCAAGGAATCGCTGACGTTCGCGACGCACGAGCCGTTCGCGGACCCGGCGACGAACGCCGAGTGGTACGCGCCGAACGTCTGGCCCGCCGAGGCCCCCGGACTGCGGGCCCTGTGCGAGGAGTACCTGGCACGGATGGGCGAGCTGGAGAACCACCTGCTGGCGCTGCTCGGTGAGGCGCTCGGCCTCGAACCGGACTTCTTCACCCGGCACATGGACCACCCCACGTACGGCTTCAACATCAACTGGTATCCGGGGACGGACGTCGTCGGGGCGCCGGAGCCGGGCCAGTTCCGGATCGGTCCGCACACCGACTTCGGCACGGTCACCATCCTCGACCGGCAGGCCGGCAAGGGCGGGCTCCAGGTGTTCACGGACGAGGGCGGCTGGGAGGACGCGCCCTTCGACCCGGCAGCGTTCACCATCAACATCGGTGACCTGATGGCCCGTTGGACCGGTGACCGGTGGCGTTCGGGGCGGCACCGCGTCCTGCCGCCGCCCGCCGACGCGCCCGCCGAGGAGCTGATCTCGCTCGTCTACTTCGGCGAATGTACGCCGGGGACGCTGGTCGAGTCGGTGGCCGCCCCGGTGGGCCGGGTCGCGTACGAACCCGTCGACTCACACGTCTACCTGCGGGAGAAGCTCAACTCGATCACTGTCGGTTGACAGCCCGAACGTTTTCGTAACCGAACAGTCACCAAGTGCCCTATCCCGAATCAACTCCCCCTTTTTACACTGTTGTTGATACACCTCACAGCAGCACATCGGACCGGACCGCGGACCAGGGGGAGATGCGGTGCACGCAGGGCTGCACGGCAGAGGGGCGCTGTTCGACACCGATCCGCCCGGACTCGCGTCACGACTGGTCGGACTGCGTCCGTACCAGCTGCGCGCCACACCGTACGAACACGCGGGTGAACCACCCTTCGTGGTGCTCACCGGCGGCCGGGGGCTCGGCAAGACCGCCGTGCTCCAGGAACTGCGCGAGGCCTACCGGTGGCACACACCGGTCGCCCTGGTCGACGGCGAGGACCGGCAGTTCGCCGCGCCGCCCGCCGAACGCCCCGCGGAGTCCTGGTCCCCGGTCGGCCAGGCGCTCACCACGGCCGCGGAACAACTCGCCGAACCGGTGAAGGGCGCCGGGAGGATCGCGTTCCCGCGCCTCTCCTCCGGCCTGCTCGCCGTGGCGGCGGGCGGCTGGAGCAACCGGGACGTGCCCCGCATCCGGCAGGAGGCGGAACGGATCCTGCTGCTGAACGAGACCGACTCGTGGCTGTCGGGGTTCGCCGGGCGCTGGGTGAGCAAGGTCGTCTCCAAACTCGTCGCGTCGATGAGCGGGACGGGCCCCGTGGTGGAACCCATCATCGAGGCCACCCTGGAGGCCTTCGCGGAGGGCGTCGCGCCGGCCCACCGCCGGCTGCGCAAGGCCGCCACCTGGTACCGGGACTACCCGAACGCGGGCGGCAGCCCCAAGCTCGCGCTGATCCTGCTCTCCCGACACTTCCGGGCGGGCGGCGACTCACGCCGGCACGCCGAACGCCATCTGGTCCGGGCCCTGCTCGCCGACCTCGACGACGCGTACGCGGGCGTCGTGCAGCGTTCCCACCGGCGGGGCCGCCCGGTCCTGCTCATCGACAACGTCCAGGAGCCCGCCGGGCTCGGCCTCCTCGAACCGGTGCTGCGCGACCGCGCCGACGGCATCGTGGACCGGGCCGTGTTCTTCGCCGCGCTCCGGGGCCACGCGCACCCGGCGCTGCGCAACGCCGGCCGGCTCGCGCTGCCCGACACCGCACGCGAGACCGGCTGGCGGCCCGGCACCTCGCCGTCCTCGCGGGCCCTGCTCGTCGCGCTGCCGCCGCTGACCCCCGACGACACCCTGCACATCATGGACACCGCGTCCGGCGGCACCGGCACGACCGGCGGGCCGGACGGCCTGCCCGCCCAACTCCCGCACGCCACCCACCGGCTGACCTGCGGCAGCCCGCTCGGCATCACCCTGCTGGCGGCCTCGGCCCGGCAGAACCTGCCCGTCGGCGCGGACTCGCTCGGCGCGCTGCTGACCTCCGACGTCGCCCTGCACGAGGACCACGCCGGCCGCCCCGCCTACCAGGAACTCCTCGCGCGACTGGTGCCCGGCGGCCGCCTCGACGAACTGACCGTGCTGGCCGCCGCCCACGACCGCGAGTCGGCCTGTTCGCTCGCGGAGTCCCGGCTCCCCGAGGACTTCGGCGCCTCCGGCGTCCTCGACCTGGAGGAACGGCTCGCCTCGGAAGGCTGGGCGACGGCGGACGGCCAGTTCGTCGGCGACCCGTTCCTGCGCGCGCTGCTCCTGCTGCGGCTGCACCACGCGGACCCCGACCACGAGCGGTGGCGGGCGGTGCACCGCGCCCTCGTCGACCACTACTCCGACCACCCCGGCGAGTCGGCGCCCCCGGACAGCGCCCGCTACCGACTGCACCACGAACTCGCCCTCGGCAAAGCCGACTTCGCGGTGGCTTACCTGAGCGACACCTTCCCGCGCACCGACACCCGCGGCTGGCTGTCCGCACTGGTCTTCATCGCCTCCGCGCCCTACTACCACGCGCACGACCCGGACGGCCGGGACTTCGACGGCCACGACCACCGGGCCGCCGTGGCCCTCGGCCGCACGGACGCCGCACACCGCCCGCCGGAGGGCGTCGACGCCGTACTGCACCTGCGGGTACGGCGGTTGCTGCACGCCGTGTGGCAACTGACCGACCCGCTGGTGCTGCCGGACCCGCGCGTCACCGAACGGCTGCGGTTCGAGCTGGAACAGCTGTCGAACCTGCGGCCCGCGGGCAACGCCCTGCTGTGGCGTGCCTCCCGTGACTGGCCCGCCGACGCCCTCGCCGGCCGGGCCCTGCGCATCCCGGGCGACGAGGACGGAGGCCGCTGATGGCTCGACTGTGGGTGTGGCTGCGCGAGGACGTCTGGGAGATCCGCTTCCGCCGGTACGTGGCACTGACGCTGGCCGCCGTCCTGGTGGGCCTCGGTGTCTGGGGCGGCCTGACCGCGACCAAGGAGAACCGCTCCTGCGCACCCGGGGTCGTCCAGCCCCCGGACCGCGACGAGTGCGTGGGCGTCTCCTCGACGACGTACGCCTTCGGGCGCGCCCGGTTCGCCGACACGGTGCGCGCGATCAACCGGGAGAACCACCGCCTGGCGCCCGGCAGTTACGTCACGGTCGCCCTGCTCGAACCCTTCACCGCCACCGACGCGGACAACCTGAACGACGTGCAGCACGAACTCCAGGGCGCCTATCTCGCGCAGTACCAGGCCAATCACGACACGACCGGGCTGAAGCCGAAGATACGGCTCGTCCTCGCCAACCCCGGTGCCACCGGCGCCTCCTGGCGGCACACGGTCGACCAGCTGGAGCGCATGACGAGGAGCGCGGACCGGCTGCGCGCGGTGACCGGGGTGGGCCTGAGCACCGAGAACAACAAGCGGGCGGTGGCCGAGCTGACCCGGCGCGGCATACCGGTGATAGGGAGTTCGATCACCGCCGACGACCTGGCCGACGGACAGAACGGCAAGGACCCCTTTCCGGGCCTCGCCCGCGTCTCCCCCACCAACACCGACGAGGCCCGCGCCCTCGCCTCCTTCGCCAAGGTGTCCGCCGCCAACGCCTTCCTCGTCTACGACCGCACCGGCGACCCCTACACGCGCACGCTCCAGGGGTCCTTCGAGAAGATGCTCAAGGGCGCGCGGTACGAGGCCCAGCCGTTCACCCCGCCCGCCGACCGCAGCAAGGAGGGCAGCACCGCCAACGTCTTCGCGCAGATCGCCACCATCCTGTGCAACACCCCGAAGGCGACGGACACGGTCCTGTTCGCGGGCCGGCACACCCAACTGCGCCAGTTCATCAACGCGCTGGGCGCCCGGGGCTGCTCCGACCGCCGCTTCACCGTCCTCACCGGCGACGAGGGCTCGTACCTCGCGGGCGACAAGGACCTCGACCCGGCCGCGCTCAAGGACCCGCGGCTGTCGGTGCGCTACACGGCACTCGCCCATCCCGACGCCTGGCTGAAGGACCGCGCGCGCACCGGCGGCAGCAAGGCCGACGCCGTCGTCCTCCAGCGGCTGCTGGACAGCGCCCGGCGGGGACCGGTCGGCCCGCTCGGCGAGGTCGCCCTCGCCGACGGCCAGTTGATCATCGCGTACGACGCCATGCGGCTCGCTGTACGCGGCATCCGCGGTGCCTCGCCGACCGGACGCATCCCGGCGCTCGCCGACGTCGGCCTCCAGTGGCCGCAGGTCAAGGGCAGGCAGCTGCGGGTGAACGGGGCGAGCGGGTGGATCTGTCTGGACGCCCACGGGAACCCGTACGACAAGGCCGTGCCGATCGTGGAGCTGACTCCCGACAGCCGTGCGCGCTTCGTGCGCCTCGCCTGGCCGGAGGGCAAACCACCGGCGGCCGAGTGCCTCCCGCCGTCGTAGCGGCCCGTGCCCCGCGGACGACGGAGGCCGGCCCCGGCGACACAGGTCACCGGGGCCGGCCTCTTCGTGTCCGGGCGGGTCAGACGCCCGCGTAGGAGTGCTTGCCGGTGACGAAGATGTTCACGCCGTAGTAGTTGAACAGCCAGCAGCCGAAGGCGATCAGGGCGATGTAGGCGGCCTTGCGGCCCTTCCAGCCGGCCGTGGCGCGCGCGTGCAGGTAGCAGGCGTACGCGACCCACGTGATGAACGCCCAGGTCTCCTTGGGGTCCCAGCCCCAGTAGCGGCCCCAGGCGTCGCCCGCCCAGATCGCGCCCGCGATGATCGTGAACGTCCACAGCGGGAAGACGGCAGCGTTCACCCGGTAGGAGAACTTGTCGAGCGAGGACGAGGCGGGCAGCCGCTCCATGACCGAGGTGGCGAACCGGCCGGGCTGTCCGCCGTTCGCGAGCTTGTTCTCGTAGCTGTCCTTGAACAGGTAGAGCAGCGTGCCGACGGCACCCACGTAGAAGACGGCGCCGCACAGGATCGCGGTCGACACGTGGATGTACAGCCAGTACGAGTGCAGCGCCGGGACCAGCTGGTCGCTCGCGGTGTACAGGACGGTGACGGCGAGCCCGAGGTCGAGCAGGACCGTGGTGACCAGCGGAAGGCCGAGCCAGCGCACGTTCTTCTTCAGCGCGAGCAGCACGAGGAACACCGCGACGGCCACGGTGGAGAAGGTGATGTTGAACTCGTACATGTTGCCCCACGGCGCCCGCCGCACCGACATGGCGCGGGCGACCACGCCGGCCGCCTCGACGGCCCACGCGAGGACGGTGAGGGACACGGCGATCCGGCCGTACAGGTCTCCCTGTTCGTCGCCGCCGTGCGCGCCGGGCCCGTCGGGCACGTCCCGCGCACCGGTCGCGGACCGGGTGACGACCTTGGGCCGCGCCAGGACGGCGGTGCCGCCCGCGGTCTGCAGGGTGACCTCGGGTGCGGCGGCCGCCTTCTCGCCTCCCGCGGTGAGGGCGTTCGCGGTACGCGCGACCTTGCTGCGGCTGCCGAAGAGCCACTCGGCGATGTACGCGAAGAACGCCAGCGTGTAGACGGCCATCGCGGAGTAGATCAGCGTGTTGCTGACGTTGGCGAGGTGTTCGTTGGTCGCGGTGGCCAGATCGGTCACGGCGCCCAGGTCGTGGGCGGTGGCGAGCGTCACTGCTTCTCAGCCCCTTCGGCGGCGGGTACGGGGGTTTCGGCGTCGGCGGGTGCCGCGTCATCGTCGGGCTTGGTGGGCGCAGAAGCGTGGACGAGCGCGGCCAGATCGCCGAGCTCCTCGGGAAGCTTCGCGGACTCGCTGCGGCCGAGCCCCGCCATCTCGACGACGGTGACACCGTCGGCGCCGGTGGTGGCCCGGACCCAGACGCGGCGGCGCTGGATGAACAGCGAGCCGGCGAGTCCGAAGATCGCGGCGAACGCTCCGGCCAGCGCCCAGTCACTGCCGGGCTGCTGGGTGACCTGGAAGTTCGCCCACTCCTTGATGTCCTTGTCGAAGGTGATCGAGCCGGCGCCGTTCGGCAGCGTCATCGTCTCGCCGGGCCGCAGCCGCTTCTTGAGGATGTCGCCCTTGGCGTCCTTGAACTGCTTCATGTTGGCCGTGTCGAGCTGGTACACGTTCTGCAGCAGGCCCGCGTCGACGCCGAGGCTGCCGTGGTAGCCGCTCAGCGCGAGCACCGGGTAGTCGAGCGCCGGGAACTGGGAGAACATGTCGCCCTTGCCCGCGCCGGCGAAGGTCGGCACGAAGAAGGCCGAGAAGCCGAGCTGCTCGCCCGCGCCCCGCGCGTTCTTGTAGCCGTCCATCACCTTGATGGCGCCCTGCGAGGTGACGTTCGAGTCGAGCGGCAGCAGGGGCACGGCGTCGTGGAAGACGACCTTGCCCTTGCCGTCCCGGACCGTCACCGTGGGCGCGTAGCCGTGGGCGGTGAGGTAGACCTTCGAGTCGCCGATCACGAGCGGCTCGTTGACCTTGACGACGGTCTTCTTCTCCTTGCCGTACGCGCCGACGCTGTAGTCGACGGCGGCCTGGTACGTACGGGGGGTGCCCTTGTTGGGGCCGGTCCGCTCGTAGGTGCCGGTGAACTTCTTCAGGTCGAAGCTGAACGGGGTCAGGTCGTCGGTGCTGAAGAGATTGCCGGACTTGAAGTCGTCGTAGGACAGGAGCGTGTTGGAGAAGCCGTCGCCCTCGACGATCAGCTTGTTGCCCTCGGACTTGAAGAGCTGGCCCCAGGCGAAGGCGACGAGCATCACGATCAGCGCGATGTGGAAGAGCAGGTTGCCGGTCTCGCGCAGGTAGCCCTTCTCCGCGGCGACGGCGTCCTTCTCGACGTGCGCCCGGAACCGCTTCTGCCTCAGCACCTTGAGCGCGACCTCGCGGACCAGCTCGGGCTCGGCGTCGGTGCGCCAGGTCGCGTAGGCGGGCAGCCGGTTCAGCCGCTTGGGGGCGCCCGGCGGACGGCCGCGCAACTGCCCGACGAACTGCCAGGTGCGGGGCACGATGCAGCCGATGAGCGAGACGAACAGCAGGATGTAGATCGCGGAGAACCACACCGAGCTGTACACGTGGAACAGACCGAGCCGCTCGTAGACCGGGCCGAGCAGGGTGTGCGCGTCCTTGAAGTCCTGGACCTTGGCCGCGTCGGTGCCGGACTGCGGGATCAGCGAGCCGGGGATGGCGCCGAGCGACAGCAGGAAGAGCAGGATCAGCGCGACCCGCATCGAGGTGAGCTGCCGCCAGAACCACCGGACCCAGCCGGTCACCTCACGGCCGGTCCAGGCGATCCACCCCGCGGCACCGGGCTTGCGAGTGCCGCCGAAGGAGCCGGGCATCGCCGTCTCGACGGGCGCGGTGGACAGCTGGGAACCGGCCTCGCCGAGTTCGCCGTCGGCGCTCACCCCGATGTGCCGCTTGGGGCTCACCGGGTCCGGCGCGCCGTCGTCCTCCGGCGTCGCGGCGGAGTCGTGGGTGTTGCCGGTGTCGGTCGTGCTCATGGATCAGATCCCTACCGTGAAGCCGCTGGACCACGTCTGCATCTGCTGCACCAGGCTGTCCCAGGCACCTGTGAGCAGGAGCACGCCGGTCACGATCATCATCGTGCCGCCGATGCGCATGACCCAGACGTAGTGGCGCTTGACCCAGCCGAACGCGCCGAGCGCCTTGCGGAAGGCGACGGCGGCGAGCACGAAGGGCACGCCGAGACCGAGGCAGTACGCGACGGTCAGTATGGCCCCTCGCCCGGCGCTCGCCTCGTTCGAGGAGAGCGCCAGCACGGAGGCGAGGGTCGGGCCGATGCAGGGCGTCCAGCCGATGCCGAACAGCGCGCCCAGTATCGGGGCCCCGACCAGACCCGTCACCGGCCGCTTGTGGAAGCGGAACTCGCGCTGCGTCAGCCAGGGCATCATCCCCATGAAGAAGACGCCCATGAGGATCATGAGGACGCCGAGCACCTTGGACAGCGTGTCCTGGTACGCGAACAGCGTCGACCCGAAGTAGCCGAACAGGGCCCCGCCGGAGACGAACACGGCGGTGAAGCCGAGCACGAACAGACTCGCGCCGCCGGCCATCCGTCCGCGTCTGCTGTCCGCCAGGTCGGTGCCGCTGACCCCGGTGACGTACGAGAGATAGCCGGGGACGAGCGGCAGGACACACGGGGAGAAGAAGGAGACGAGACCGCCGAGGACCGCGATGGGCAGGGCGAGCAGCAGGGCCCCGCTGGAGACCGTGTCGCTCAGGTCGCCCGAGGCGAGATACGTGGACGAGTGGAGGAGGGACACGCCGGTCACTTCTCCGCGAGGACGGGGTCGAGCATCTCGCGCAGCTTGTCCTCGCTGAGCGCCTGGAGCGTGCGGGCCGCGATCTTCCCGTCCCGGTCGATGACGAGCGTCGACGGGATCGTCTGCGGGTTGAGCGTGCCCTTCTTGAAGCGGAGCATCAGCTTGCCCGTCGGGTCGAACAGGCTGGGGTAGGTGACGCCCTTGTCCTTCTCGAAGGACCGCGCCAGCGACACGTTCGCGTCACGGGTGTTGATGCCCACGAACTGCACGCCCTGGCCGGCGGTCTCCTTGGCGACCTTCACGAAGTTGGGTGCCTCGGCCCGGCACGGCGGGCACCAGGAGCCCCACACGTTCAGGACGACGACCTTGCCCTTGTAGTCCGCGACGTCGAGCTGCTTGCCGTCGACGGTCTTGCCGGAGAGGTCGGGGATGGCCACGCGGTCGGCCTTGGCCACCGTCGAGATGCCGTCCTTGCCTGCCACGAAACCGCTGCCGCCGGCACCGCCCTTGGTGCCGCCCGACCCGCACGCGGTCAGGACGAGCGCGGCGACGGCGGCCCCGGCGGTCAGCAGGGCGGCGCGGCGACGGGTGCGGATCGGGCGCTGGTCTGCGCGGCAGGCGGCACTCATGTGAAAAGTTTCGCATGCCCGTTTCGGGGATCTTCCGCACCCCCCTTGCGGGCGGAAACCCGCATATCAGGCGGCCTGCCCCCGAAGGTACGACTTCCAGCCGCCCGCGGGCTGTTCGGCGACGTCCATCGACTGGAGCTTCGCCAGCACCTCGGGTCGCTGCACGTCCAGCCAGTCCACGAACTGCCGGAAGGAGACGAGCCGCACGTCCGCGCCCTTGCTCTTCTCGTGGGCGATGTATTTGAAGGCCTTCTCGACGGCGTCCATGTAGATGCCGCCGTTCCAGTCCTCGAAGTGGTTGCCGACGAAGAACGGCGCCCGGTTCGTCTCGTATGCCCGCTTGAATCCGGCGATGTACGAGTTGGTCGCCTGGGTGCGCCAGCCCGGGTAGTTGTACGAGGGCGCCCGGGTGGTGGCGATCGACTGGTTGGCCAGGATGTTGTAGTCCATGGAGAGGACCTCGAAGCGGTGCCCGGGGAAGGGGATCGCCTGGAGCGGCAGGTCCCACACCCCCTCCTTCTTCTGCGGCCAGCGCTGCACCCCGCCGGGCGAGGAGGCGTCATAACGCCAGCCGAGCTCGCGGGCGGCGGGCAGCAGGTTGTTCTGGCCGAGCAGGCACGGGGTGCGGGCGCCGATCAACTCCTTCTCGTAGTCGAAGGGCAGCGCGGGCAGATCGGTCCAGCCCGTGTTGGTGCGCCACTCGGTGACGAACGACTTCGCCTGCGCGATCTCGCTGCGCCACTGCTGGGGCGTCCAGTTGCCGACCGAGCCGGAGCCGGAGCAGAAGTGGCCGTTGAAGTGGGTGCCGATCTCGTGCCCGTCGAGCCAGGCCTGGCGCACCAGCTTCAGGGTGGACCGGACGTGGTCGTCGTTGAGGTAGCCGATGTCGGAGGCGCCCCGCGGGTTGTTGGGCGGGTCGTACAGGCGCTTCTTCGACTCGGGCAGCAGATACAGCCCGGAGAGGAAGAACGTCATGTGCGCCTCGTTCTCCTTGGCGAGCTGCAGGAAGCGGTCGAAGAGACCGGTACCCACCTCGCCGGCGCCGTCCCAGGAGAAGACCACGAACTGCGGCGGGGTCTGGCCGGGCTCCAGCGGCACGGGCTGCCCGGGCTGGTGCGGCTGCTTGCCCGTGTAGGCGGTGGAGCCGTCACCGATGGGGCGCACGGTCCGCTTCGGGGTGCCGGGCCGGCCGCTGCCCGCCGTGGGGGAACCACCGGCGTGACCCACGGCGTCCTTCTGCGCGGTGCCGCACGCGGCAAGTCCCATCGCGGCCGCGGCACCTGCCCCGAGACCGATCATTCCCCTCCGGCTGACGTCCCGCATACGGTCCTCGTTTCATCGCACCCTCTCAGCTGGCTCTCAGCTGGCACCCCATGAGAGGGCACGATGAAGTCGCGGGTTCCGTATAACTCGCGCAGATTTATATGATTTTACGAATATGCGCTCATTTGGCCGTCAGGCCCCGAATGCCTTGTCCTTGCCCTTCACCGGCTTGGCACCGGCGAGGAGATGGGCCGGCACCAGGTCGCGCGCGGGCTCGCTGTAACCCACGGACACGATCTTGTCGCCGCGGTAGGTGAAGGTCGTCAGCGAGGCGAGCGTGCACTGCCGCTTGCGCGGGTCGTGCCACAGCCGACGCTTCTCGACATAGCTGCGCACGATCCAGATCGGCAGCTGATGACTCACCAGCACCGCCTCGTGGCCGCGCGCGGCGTCCTTGGCCGCGTCCAGCGCGCCCATCATCCGCACGACCTGGTCGACGTAGGGCTCGCCCCAGGACGGCTTGAACGGGTTGACGAGGTGCTTCCAGTTCTCCGGCCGACGCAGCGCGCCGTCCCCGACCCCGAAGGTCTTGCCCTGGAAGACGTTGTCCGCCTCGATGAGCCGCCCGTCGGTCGCCAGGTCGAGACCGTGCGCCTTCGCGATCGGCGTGGCCGTCTCCTGCGCCCGCTCCAGCGGCGAGGCCACGACGTGGGTGACGTCACGCGGCGCGAGGTGCTCGGCCACCCGGTCGGCCATCTGCCGGCCGAGCTCGGACAGGTGGTAGCCGGACAGCCGCCCGTAGAGGACCCCGTCCGGGTTGGCGACCTCACCGTGCCGCATCAGGTGGACGACGGTGATGTCGTCCTCACCCGTGCCGCCGATGCCGCCGTTCGTGCCGCTGGACTCGCTCATGCCGTGGCCTCCGCCGCTGCCCGTGCCGCCGCCGGAAGGGCGTCGGCGATCCGCTGAACCGCCTGGTCGTCATGGGCCGTCGACACGAACCACGACTCGAACGAGGACGGCGGCAGGTACACGCCCTGCGCCAGCATCGAGTGGAAGAACGCGGTGTAGCGGAAGGACTCCTGCGCCTTCGCACCCTCGTAGTCGCGCACCTCACGTCCCGTGAAGAACACGGAGAACATGTTCGAGGCACTCTGCAGACGGTGGGTCACACCCTCCTTGGCGAGCGCCTCGGTCACCAGCGTCCGGATCCGCTCCGACACCGCGTCGACCTTGGCGTACGCCGCGTCGTCGAGCAGCCGCAGCTGCGCGAGACCGGCCGCGGTGGCGACGGGATTGCCCGAGAGCGTGCCCGCCTGGTACACCGGCCCGGCCGGCGCGAGGTGCGCCATGACGTCCTCGCGGCCGCCGAACGCCGCGGCCGGGAAGCCGCCGCCCATCACCTTGCCGAAGGTCATCAGGTCGGGACGCACACCGTCGATCCCGAACCAGCCGGCCCTGCTCGTGCGGAAGCCGGTCATCACCTCGTCGGAGACGAACAGGGCGCCGTTCTTCGCGCAGGCGTCCTTCAGGCCCTGGTTGAACCCGGGCGCGGGAGGCACCACGCCCATGTTGCCGGGCGAGGCCTCGGTGATCACACAGGCGATCTCACCGGGGTGCGCGTGGAACGCGGCGTGCACGGCCTCGAGGTCGTTGTACGGCAGGACGATGGTGTCGCCGGCCTGCGCGCCGGTGACGCCGGGGGTGTCCGGCAGGGCGAACGTCGCGAGGCCGCTGCCCGCCGCGGCGAGCAGCGAGTCGACGTGGCCGTGGTAACAGCCGGCGAACTTGATCACCTTCGCCCGCCGGGTGAACCCGCGCGCGAGCCGGATGGCCGACATCGTCGCCTCGGTGCCGCTGGAGACGAGCCGGACCTGCTCGACGGGCTCGACGCGCGCGACGATCTCCTCGGCGAGGGCGACCTCTCCCTCACCGGGCGTACCGAAGGACGTACCGCGGGAGACGGCCTCCTGGACGGCGGCGATGACCTCGGGGTGGGAGTGCCCGAGGATCATGGGACCCCAGGAGCAGACGAGGTCGACGTACTCACGGCCGTCGGCGTCGGTGAGGTACGGACCGGTGCCGGACACCATGAACCGGGGCGTACCGCCCACGGCTCGGAAGGCGCGCACCGGCGAGTTCACGCCACCTGGGGTGACGGCGGTCGCTCGGTCGAACAGCGACTGCGAGGCTGGGGCTTCGTAGGGATAAGGCAGTTCGGTCATGACCTGCGACGTCTCCGACTCCGGGGGGCTAGTGACTACCTCAGGGTAGGCCAGGGGCCGCGGGGACCCGGGAGGGGAAGAACGGGGAACCGTGAACGGACGGGCGCGGCCCGACGTACGGCTCCAGAGAGGAATGATCCCGGCCATCGCGGACGGGCGGAGAGGAGCCCGGTACGACAACCGGCCTCCTTCCCCCGGCCATCTGCGAAACTGGGGCTACGGACGGACAGCTCACATGAACCATGGTGTTCAGGGGCCGCGAAGATCCCGCGGACAGGTGTTTCAGCGTACGTTTCGGCGTGCGGCCGTGGGGGAGGTCACTGTCACGATGATCGGGTTGCGTGGCGGGGGTCGCGCGCCTTAGAAAAGCAGTCGGGTGGAGATATGCATCGCGGTGGCGGACTGGGCGAGGGGACCGATGACCTCGGTCCTCGGCGTGCCCGGCGGGGAAGGCACCGACGCGAGGCGGAGGAAGCGGCCGGCACACGGGCAGGACAGGCACAGGGACCGCAGGGCGATCCCGAGCGCGGTGACGGCTCGGTGGAGCGGCTGCGGGCGGGAAGCGGGAATGGTGGCCGGGTGGGGGTGACGTACAAATACTTCGGCGCTCCGGACGGCGCGACGGCGGCCCGGGTCCCGATCTCGATGCGCCCCGAGGAGCTCGGCGGCGACGAGCTCGGGATGAACGGCATGTTCACCAAGATCAAGCCGGAGACGATGGCCGCGATGGTCCTCACCGGCATAGAGGGCGTCCCCCTGCACAAGGTCCCCCCGCTGGAGCTGGTCGTCCTCCACCCCGACTACGCCGTGGTGAAGCTCCCCATGACGGTCGTCGACCCGCTCCGCGGCATCGGCGAGGAGGCGGTCGGCGCGGCCGCCTTCATCTGGTCCACGGTCCCGGACCGGGGCGGCCCCCGCGACGCGTTCAACGTCTACCAGCTCCTGCACGAATGGCAGGACTTCTCCCACCGCCTCCACGAGGCGGGCCACCAGCCGTACTGTCTGGTGTGGCCCTGAGCCGAGACGTATCGGATGCACGGGCGGGGTCCACGACCCCGCCTTTCGCGTACCCCCGGTCGTATCGGGGTGAACCTCTCCGCGCCTCGCTACAGCCCGCCCGCCACCCGCAGCACCGCGCCCGTCGTGTACGACGCGTCCGGGGACAGGAGCCAGGACACCGCGCCGGAGATCTCGTCCGGGTGGCCCGCCCGGCCCAGGGGGACGGCCGCAGCGACGCGGGCCGGGCGTTCGGGGTCCTCGTGGAAGTCGGTCCAGACCGTGCCGGGGGCGACGCAGTTCACGCGGATGCCGTCGGCCGCGACCTCCTTGGACAGGCCGATGGTCAGCGCGTCGACGGCGGCCTTCGCGGCGGCGTAGTGGACGTACTGGCCGGGGCTGCCCAGCGTCGCCGCGGCGGAGGAGATGTTGACGATCGCTCCGCCGCCCGCCGCGGTCATCTCCCGTACCGCGCGGCGCGCGCAGAGCAGATAGCCGAGGACGTTGACCTCCAGTGCCTGCCGCATGCCGGCCGGGTCGGCGTCGGCGAGGCGGCCGTTGGGGCCGCTGATCCCGGCGTTGTTCACCAGGCCGGTGACCGGGCCGAGTTCGGCCGTCGCCGCGTCGAAGAGCCGGTCGACCGCGCCGGCGTCGGACGTGTCGACGGCCACGGTCAGACACCGGCGGCCCACGGCGCGGACCTCCTCGGCGACCCTCTCGGCCGCCGCGGCGTCGGACCGGTAGCCGATGACGACGTCGTGCCCGTCCCCGGCCAGCCGCCGGCACACGGCCGCGCCGATCCCCCGGCTGCCGCCCGTCACCACGGTGGTCCTGTTTCCGTCCCGCACGATGGCCATCGCCCGCCTCTCGCCGTCTCTCGCCGTTCAGCCGGCCAGTGTGCCAGGCGCGGGACGGGCGGCGGCCGGACGGCGTCAGAGGTGCGTCAGCGCGGGGGCACGCCGGGTCAGAGAGGCGTCAACACGCCGGACATCCGTCCCCGCCCGCGCCTTCCATGGGAGACGGCCGGATTCCTGGGCAACGGATACCTGGGCGGCCGTGCGGTGGACGGCCGGCGAGGGACGGGGAGGACATGGTGCGCGCTACAGGTGCGGGTGCGGGTGCGGGTGCGGGCGGGGAGAACGGTGCGGGCGACGACGGTGGCCGCCCGGGTGCCGGGCGGCGACGCGTCGTCGTCGGGGTGAGCGGGTCGCCGGGGAGCCTGGCCGCGCTGCACCGGGCCGCGTACGAGGCCCGGCGGAGCGGTGCCGACCTGCTGGCCGTACTCGCCTGGGAGCCGCCCGGCGGTACCTACGCGCACCGGCGCGCCGTCTGCCCCCTGCCGCTGGAGGACCTCCGTCAGGACGCCGGCATGCGACTCCTCGACGCGCTCGGCTCGGCCTTCGGACCCGACGGGCCCGAGGTGCCGTTCCAGGCCGTGGTCGTCCAGGGCGCGACCGGGCCCGCACTCGTGGAGAGCGCCGCCGGTGAGGACGATCTCCTGGTGGTCGGGGCCGGGACCCGCGGGCCGTTGCGCCGCGCCCTGTTCCCCTCCGTCGCCCGGTACTGCCTCGCACACGCCGCGTGCCCCGTCCTCGCCGTACCGCCCTCGCCCCTGGTGAGCGATCTCGCGGCGGTCCAGCGCAGGATCGGCCTCCACCTGCCCCTCGACGCGAGGGAACTGACGGTCGGCAGCCGCTGAGCGGACCGCCCGGCGAGCGCCGACCGCGCTCGCGCAGACGCCGGGCCACCTGACGCCGGTGGGGCGGAGTGAGCGGCGTTCCTCGCCCCCTCCGCCCCAGACCCCGCTCCTCAGACGCCGGAGGGTCTGAAATTCACGCACGGCCCGCAGTCGGCGTCCGGCGGGAGGGGCCGTGCCGGTACATCACATGCCCGTCGCTGACGTCCGGATCGAGCAGCTGCCGCTGCTCGACCCACGTCTGATCCAACGGCGACGGGCGGATGGACCGGCACGGCCCCGACCCACCACCGGACCGCACCCGCCGCCGACGCCCGGCGCGCAGCCCCCGTCAGCATCCCGTCACGACCCCGGCGTCAGCCGTCAAGCATGCGTCAGGGAGACGCCCGCTCCCCCGGTGGACGGGCATAGCGTCACCGAGGCGTCCGGCGAACGGGCCGGGCGGCGACCACCCCCTTCGAGGAGCACCACATGTCTCCACTCGACACCTCCGAGGACCCCGAGCCCTCCGAACCCTTCCCGGCCGGACGGCACGGGCGGAGGTCCAGCCGGCCTCTCTTCGTCCCCGTCCGGCCGGGGCCCACGGGCTGCACGGCCCGCCTCTTCCGTACCCCCGTCGGCGGTCGTACGGCCGTCGGGTTCACCTCGGCCGCGCGCCTCACCGCCACACTCGGTGCCGGACAGGCCTGGATCAGGCTCTCCGAACCCGCGCTGCGCGCCCTCGCCGCGCCGCTGGGCGTCACCGCCCTCACCGTCGACCCGCAGCTCTCCGCCCCCGCCGCCGACCGCGCCGCCGCGACCGTCCGCGAGCGCGACAACTCCTGGCGCCGGTGGCACCCCCAGCACGTGGGTGCCCTGCGCACGACCGGCGCCGCGGCGGTCGTCGTCTGTCTGAACCTGCTGATCGGCTGAGGAGGCGTCATGTCCATCCAGGAACTGCCCGCGATCGTCGCGTCCCCCCTCCCCCCGGAGGTCACGGCCGACGCGCGGGACGCCGACGGCCTCACCGTCTGGCCCCGCTCCACCCGTCCCGCCCCCGGCGGAGACCTCTCCCTCGCCGGTGTCCCCCTCGCCGAGATCGCCGACCGCTTCGGCACCCCGGTCTACGTCCTGGACGAGCAGGAGGTCCGGTCCCGCTGCCGTACGTACCGCACGGCGTTCCCCGACGCCGACGTCGTGTACGCGGCGAAGGCCTTCCTGTGCCGGGCGATGGCGCACTGGGTACGGGAGGAGGGCCTCGGCCTCGACGTCTGCTCCGCCGGGGAACTCGCCCTCGCCGTCACCACGGGCTTCCCGCCGGAACGGATCGTGCTGCACGGCAACGCCAAGAGTCCCGAGGACCTGCGCACCGCGCTCCGCCTCGGGGTCGGACGCATCGTCGTGGACAGCACCTCGGAGATCACCCGCCTCGCCGCGCTCACCCCGTCCGGTACCCGGCAGAAGGTCATGGTGCGGGTGGTGCCCGGCATCGCCGCCGGCGGGCACGCCAAGGTGCGCACCGGCACGGAGGACCAGAAGTTCGGCCTGTCGATCACGGACGGCTCGGCACGGCACGCCATCGCCCGGATACTCGGCCAGCCGCACCTCGAACTCGTCGGTCTGCACTGTCACATCGGCTCGCAGATCGGTTCGGTGAAGCCGTACGTCAGCGCGGTGCGCCGGCTGGTCGGGCTCATGGCACGGGTGCGGGACGAACACGGGGTCGTCCTCCCCCAGCTGGACATCGGCGGCGGCCACGCGATCGCCTACCGCCCCGGCGAGGACAGCATGAACGTCCCGGTCCTGGCCGGCCGGGTCCGCGCCGAGCTGGAGGAGGGCTGCGCCCACGCCCGACTGCCCGTCCCCCGGCTCACGTTGGAGCCGGGACGGGCCATCGTCGGGCCGGCCGGCGTCGCCGTCTACCGGGTCCTCTCGGTCAAGCGCACCAGCGGCCGTACGTTCGTCGCCGTCGACGGCGGCATGAGCGACAACCCGCGGCCCGCGCTCTACGGCGTCCGGTACGCGCCCCGGCTCGTGGGCCGGGTCTCCGGCGCCCCGCCCCGCCTGGTCACCGTCGTGGGCCGGCACTGCGAGGCGGGGGACGTCCTCGCCGACGAGGTGGCCCTCCCGGGGGACGTCCGCCCCGGCGATCTGCTCGCCGTCCCGGCGGCCGGGGCGTACCACCTCTCCATGGCCTCGGGCTACAACCTGGTCGGCCGCCCGCCCGTGGTCGCCGTGTCCGACGGCGTGGCGCGCCTTCTCGTCCGCCGGGAGTCGCCGGAGGACATGAACCGCCGGGACGTCGGGATCTGACGACCCGTGGCCCGTCCGGACGTCGCGATCGGGCGCCGCGGCGGTCCGCGCCACGCCCGGGACGGTGAGCAGACGTGTCGCCGCCGATCGGGTCAAGCACAAGGCGCCCCACAGGCTCGGCGACACGCCGGAGGCTCGCGTCGAACGAGCAGGTCAGAAAGGTGTGGCCGTTCTCGGGTGGGCGAACGGGACGGCCGACGGGGGTGGCCGCGGGAGTGGGCCGAGCGTGCGTCCCAAGTGGTGGGCGGAGCGGATCGGAATGACGGTGGATCACGTCGGGCCGGGTTCACGTGTGCTGACAAGAGGTCAGCTGCCCGGTCCTGACGGAAGGACTCCGACAATGCGATCTGCCCGCATGCTCCTCGCTGCCGCGACGGCCACCGCCGCTCTCGCGATCGCCGCCCCCGGCGCCTACGCCGTCACGGCCGGCGACTGGGACCACGACTCCTCGTCCTCCTCGACCAAGGAGCACGACGACTCCTCCTCTTCCTACAGCAAGGAGCACGACAAGGACAGCGACCACGACAAGGGCTCGTGGCACGAGAAGCCGAATGGCGGTGTGCACACCGGCGGCGGCGCGCTGACGGCCGTCACCGGCGACGACTGGTCCAAGGGCGACAAGGACAAGGAGTCCTCGGACTCGGACCACGAGAAGGGCTCCTGGGAGCACGGCAAGGACGAGGAGGAGAAGCCCCAGGGCGGCATGCACACCGGCGGCGGCGCGCTGACGGCCGTCACCACGGACGACTCGTCCAAGGGCGACAAGAAGTACGACCCGGAGACCTACAAGGACAAGGAGTCCTCGGGCTCGGACCACGAGAAGTCCTGGGACTCCGAGCAGGACAAGGGCGACAAGGGCTCGTGGGAGAAGGGCCAGGACGAGGAGGAGAAGCCGCACGGCGGCATGCACACCGGTGGCGGCGGGCTCGCCACGCCGGGTGTCACGGCCGGCGGTGTCGCGGTCCTCGGTCTCGCGGCCGCGGGCGTCTACGTGGTGCGTCGTAGGAACGCCGAGGGCGGTGTGGCCTGACCATGCCTGACGACATAGTGGCCCGGGCCGCCACCCCACGTACTCCGTGGCGGCCCGGCCGGCTTCCCGTCAGCCCCCCTTGTTGCCTACGCATGGCTCCGGGCCGCACGGGGCGCGCCCGCCGTGGCGCGCCCCCGCCGCTCGTCCCGCCGACTCCGCTCCACCGCTCCTTCCGCAGTCACCGCGCCCGCCGTACGTCCGGGGGTGCCTGACCGCCCCGTGTTCGTTCCGCTGCCCGACCCGATGAGGTGGTGCCCGATGGCAGCCCGGTCGTCCTTTCCCGCCGAGACCCACAACCCCCGGCGGCGCCTGACCTGGATCGTGTGGTGCGCGGGCATCGCGATCGTCATGGCCACGAGCGTGTTCCGCGGTCATGACGATCCGTCCGGCCCCACCGGCGCGTCCCGCGCGGCGGCGGCCCCCGCCGCCTCGTCCTCCGCGTCCTCGGCGGCCCACCCGTCCGGCACGTACCTCCCCCGGGCCGAACCGACCCGCCTGCTCATCCCGAAGATCGAGGTGGACGCGCCGTTCACCGAACTCACCATCGACGACTCGGGCCGGCTCGAACCGCCGCCCGCGGACGACGTGAATCTGGTCGGCTGGTACGCCAAGGGCGTCTCGCCCGGTGAGCGCGGTGCCGCGATCATCGCCGGGCACGTCGACACGAAGACCTCCGCCGCCGTGTTCGCCGGTCTGAGCGACCTGAAGAAGGGCGACAAGTTCAGCGTGAAGCGGTCCGACGGCCGTACGGCCACCTTCGCCGTGGACAGCTCGGACACCTTCGAGAAGGACGACTTCCCCGACGAGCGCGTGTACGCGGACACCCCCGACGCCCAGGTCCGCCTGATCACCTGCGCCGGCAACTACGACCGCTCCGCCAAGGACTACACCGAGAACCTGGTGGTCTTCGCCCACCTCGTGTGACGGACGGGCGACCGGACGCCGGCTCTCGTCCGGGACTCCCGTTCACGCGTCCCCGACACCGATCCAGAAGCGGTCCTCGCCACGGATCCGGCCGTCGGGGACGCCGCCGTTGGCGCGGATCACGCGGCGGGAGGCCTCGTTGTCCGCGTCGCAGGTCAAGAGGACCCGGTCGAGGCCGAGACGGCGGCATTCGGTGAGGCCCGCGGCGAGCATCCCGGTGGCATGGCCCTGACGGCGCCAGGGGGTGACGACGTGATAGCCGACGTGGCCGCCGACCTCCGCCAGCTCGGGGGTGAGGTCGTGCCGAACGACGAGGCTGCCGAGGTAGTGCGCGCCGGAGACGTACCAGAAGACGGTGGACGGGACACCCCAGCGGGTCCGCGTGCCGCGCCGCTCCTCCACGTAGGCCGCGAAGTCCTCCGCGGCCCCGTCGAGCGAGTCGGTGCTTCTGTTCTCCGCCGCGCAGTCGGCGCGTTCACCGGCGAGGTAGGAGTCCCGCACGGCCGGTGTGGGCGCCACGAGACGGGGCGGCGTGGTGAGTTCGGTCATGGGGGTGAGTCTTCAGCGGGTTCCGGCACGGCGTCTCCCCCTTTTTTCCGGGCCGCCGAGCCGCCGGGCCTCCGGGCCTCCGGGTCGGAACCGCGTCCGCCCTGCCTCCCCTCCCTACTCCTCGAAGCGGTAGCCCATGCCCGGTTCGGTGATGAGGTGGCGGGGGTGGGAGGGGTCCGCCTCCAGTTTGCGGCGGAGCTGGGCCATGTACACGCGCAGGTAGTTGGTCTTGTTGCCGGCGGTGACGCCCCACACGTCCTGGAGGAGGCGGCGCTGCGTGACGAGGCGGCCCGGGTTGCGGACCAGGATCTCCAGCAGCTGCCACTCGGTGGGCGTGAGGCGGATGTCACGGCCCGCGCGGCTCGCCTTCTTCGCGGCCAGGTCCACGGTGAACTCGTCGGTGGTGACGAGGACCGTGTCGGGGGTGAGCGCCGGTGTCTCGGTGCGGCGGACGGCGGCCCGCAGCCGGGCGAGGAGTTCGTCCATGCTGAACGGCTTGGTGATGTAGTCGTCGGCGCCCGCGTCGAGGGCCGCGACCTTCTCGCCGGAGGCCCGGCGCGCGGAGATCACCAGAACCGGGGCCCCGGTCCAGCCGCGCAGTGCCCTGAGGACGTCGGTGCCGTCCATGTCGGGCAGCCCGAGGTCCAGGAGGACCGCGTCGGGCCGGCGGGCGGCGGCGATCCGCAGCGCGGTGGTGCCGTCGGGTGCCGCGTCGACCCCGTAACCGCGGGCCTGGAGGGTGATCACGAGCGCCCGTACGAGCTGGGGGTCGTCCTCCACCACGAGCAGCCGGGTCATCGGAGGGCCTTCCTGCGAGGCGGGGTGAGGGTGCCTGTCGGGGCCGTACGGAGAGCGGTACCGACAGGCCGAGGGGGTGAACCGGCCTCATGGCGGCGGGAGTCGGCGTGCGCGGGAGGTGTCCCGGGTCGCCGACTCCCGCCTGGTGCGCCTGAGCCCATCAGCTCTTCGCCACGAGTTCCTTGAGCGCGATGTTGAGTTCGAGCACGTTGACGCGGGGTTCGCCGACGAAGCCGAGGGTGCGGCCGTCGGTGTGCTCGTCGACCAGCTTCCGCACCTGTCCGACGGGGAGTCGGTTCTTCTCGGCGACGCGGTGGACCTGGAGGTCCGCGTAGTCCGGGGAGATGTCCGGGTCCAGGCCGGAGCCGGACGACGTGACCGCCTCGGCGGGTACGTCGGAGGGCTTGACCTTGTAGTCCGCGGTCGAGTTGTCCTTGACCACGGCGGCCTTCGCGTCCTTGACCCACGTGATCAGGTCGGCGTTGTCACCGGAACGGTTCGTCGCGCCCGACAGGATCAGCTGGTACCGGGTGTTGACGCTGTTGGTGCCGAGACCGTTCTGCGGGCGGCCCTGGAACCACTTCAGATCGGGCTCCGGGGTCTCCTGGCCCTTCTTCAGCGGGAGGTTGTAGGCCTGGCCGATCAGGGACGAGCCGACGACCTTGCCGTTCGCCGTGATCTCCGAGCCGTTCGCCTTGCCGGGGAACAGGCCCTGAGCCACCCCGGTGACGGCGAGCGGGTAGATCACGCCCGTCACCACGGTGAGCACCAGGAGCGCTCGCAGTCCGGCCCACAGCAACCGGGCGGAGTTCGTAACCGAGTTGTTCATTGGTCAGCCGATTCCGGGGATGAGGGAGATGAGCAGGTCGATGAGCTTGATGCCGACGAAGGGCGCGACCAGGCCGCCGAGGCCGTAGATCCCGAGGTTGCGCCGCAGCAGCCGGTCGGCGCTGACCGGCCGGTACCGCACACCCCGCAGGGCGAGCGGGACCAGCGCGATGATGATCAGCGCGTTGAAGATCACCGCGGACAGGATCGCGGAGTCGGGCGAGGACAGGTGCATGATGTTGAGCTTGTCCAGGCCCGGGTAGACCACGGCGAACAGCGCCGGGATGATCGCGAAGTACTTGGCGACGTCGTTGGCGATCGAGAACGTCGTCAACGCGCCCCGGGTGATCAGCAGTTGCTTGCCGATCTCGACGATCTCGATGAGCTTGGTCGGGTTCGAGTCGAGGTCGACCATGTTGCCGGCCTCCTTCGCGGCCGACGTGCCGGTGTTCATCGCCACGCCGACGTCCGCCTGGGCGAGGGCGGGCGCGTCGTTGGTGCCGTCGCCGGTCATCGCGACGAGCTTGCCGCCCGCCTGCTCCCGCTTGATGAGCGCCATCTTGTCCTCGGGAGTCGCCTCGGCGAGGAAGTCGTCGACGCCCGCCTCGTCGGCGATCGCCTTCGCCGTCAGCGGGTTGTCGCCCGTGATCATGACGGTCCTGATGCCCATGCGGCGCAGCTCGTCGAACCGCTCGCGCATGCCGTCCTTGACGACGTCCTTGAGGTGGATGACGCCCAGCACGCGGGCGCCGCGCGCGTCCTCGACCGCCACGAGCAGCGGGGTGCCGCCCGCCTCGGAGATCCGGTCGGTGAGCGTGTCGGCGTCCTCGGACACCGTGCCGCCCCGTTCCTTGACCCAGGTGGCGACCGAACCCGCCGCGCCCTTGCGGATGCTGCGCCCGTCGACGTCCACGCCCGACATCCGGGTCTGGGCGGTGAAGGCGATCCACTCGGCGCCGGACAGCTCGCCCTGGTGGCGTTCGCGCAGCCCGTACTTCTCCTTCGCGAGGACCACGATGGAGCGGCCCTCGGGCGTCTCGTCGGCCAGCGAGGAGAGCTGGGCGGCGTCGGCGACCTCGGCATCGGTCGTGCCCGTCACCGGCACGAACTCGGAGGCCTGGCGGTTGCCGAGGGTGATGGTGCCGGTCTTGTCGAGGAGCAGGGTCGAGACGTCTCCGGCGGCCTCGACGGCCCGGCCGGACATGGCGAGCACGTTCCGCTGCACCAGCCGGTCCATGCCCGCGATGCCGATCGCGGAGAGCAGCGCGCCGATGGTGGTCGGGATCAGGCAGACCAGGAGGGCCACCAGGACGATCATCGTGAGGTGCGTGCCCGCGTAGTCGGCGAAGGGCGGCAGGGTGGCCACCGCGAGCAGGAAGACGATGGTGAGGGACGCGAGCAGGATGTTCAGCGCGATCTCGTTGGGCGTCTTCTGCCGGGCGGCGCCCTCGACGAGGGCGATCATCCGGTCGATGAAGGTCTCGCCGGGCTTCGTCGTGATCTTGATGACGACGCGGTCGGAGAGGACCTTCGTGCCGCCGGTGACGGCCGAGCGGTCGCCGCCCGACTCCCGGATGACCGGCGCGGACTCGCCGGTGATGGCGGACTCGTCGACGGACGCCACGCCCTCGACGACGTCACCGTCGCCGGGGATGATGTCGCCCGCCTCGCAGACCACGAGGTCACCGATGCGCAGCTCGGTGCCGGGCACCCGTTCCTCGGTGCGGCCGTCGGCGGAGAGCCGGCGGGCGACGGTGTCGGTCTTGGCCCTGCGCAGGGTGTCGGCCTGCGCCTTGCCGCGCCCCTCGGCCACCGCCTCCGCCAGGTTGGCGAAGACGACGGTGAGCCACAGCCAGGCGCTGATCGCCCAGCCGAACCAGTCGCCGGGGTCCTTGAAGGAGAACACCGTGGTCAGCACGGAGCCGATGAGGACCACGAACATCACGGGCGACTTGACCATGATCCGCGGGTCCAGCTTGCGGAAGGCGTCGGGCAGCGACCGCAGGAGCTGCTTCGGGTCGAAGAGACCGGCGCCGACCTTTCCCTCGTCCTGGTGGTGGCCGGTCGGCAGGTCGCTGTGCGGCGCCCGGGTCGGAGTGGCTGTGGACATGGAGTCCTCTTGGTTCTCGGTACGAGTGGTCATGACGCCAGCCCCTCGGCCAGCGGGCCCAGGGCGAGGGCCGGGAAGTAGGTCAGACCGGTGATGATGAGGATCGCGCCCACCAACAGCCCGGTGAACAGGGGCTTCTCGGTGCGCAGGGTGCCCGCGGTCGCCGGGACCGGTTTCTGTTCGGCGAGCGATCCGGCGAGGGCGAGGACGAACACCATCGGCAGGAAGCGGCCGAGCAGCATCGCGAGTCCGATGGTGCTGTTGAACCACTGCGTGTCGGCGTTCAGACCGGCGAAGGCCGAGCCGTTGTTGTTGGCGCCGGACGTGTAGGCGTACAGGATCTCGGAGAAGCCGTGCGCCCCGCTGTTGGTCATCGAGTTGCCCGGGGTGGGCAGCGCCATCGCGGCGGCGGTGAAGACGAGCGCCAGAGCCGGGGTGATGAGGATGTAGATCGCCGCGAACTTGATCTCGCGGGTGCCGATCTTCTTGCCCAGGTACTCGGGGGTGCGGCCGACCATCAGGCCGGCGATGAACACCGCGATGATCGCCATGATGAGAATGCCGTAGAGGCCGGATCCGGTACCACCGGGGGCGATCTCGCCGAGCTGCATGCCGAGCATGGTGATGCCGCCGCCGAGGCCGGTGAAGGAGGAGTGGAAGGAGTCCACCGCGCCGGTCGAGGTCAGGGTCGTGGCCACCGCGAAGATGGACGAGCCGCCGACGCCGAAGCGCGTCTCCTTGCCCTCCATCGCCCCGCCGGCGATGTCGAACGCCGGGCCGTGGTGGGCGAACTCGGTCCACATCATCAGCGCCGTGAAGCCGATCCAGATCGTCACCATCGTGGCGAGGATCGCGTAGCCCTGGCGCAGCGAGCCGACCATGCGGCCGAAGGTACGGGTCAGGGCGAACGGGACGAGGAGGATCAGGAAGATCTCGAAGAGGTTGCTGAACGGGGTGGGGTTCTCGAAGGGGTGGGCGCTGTTGGCGTTGAAGTAGCCGCCGCCGTTGGTGCCCAGCTCCTTGATGGCCTCCTGGGAGGCGACCGCGCCGCCGTTCCACTGCTGCGAGCCGCCGAAGAACTGGCCGACCGCGTGGATGCCGGAGAAGTTCTGGAGGGCGCCGCACGCGACGAGCACGATCGCGGCGATCACCGAGATCGGCAGCAGGATGCGGACGGTGCCGCGCACCAGGTCGGACCAGAAGTTGCCCAGTTCACCGGTACGGGACCGGGCGAAGCCGCGCACGAGGGCGACGGCGACGGCGATGCCGACCGACGCGGACAGGAAGTTCTGCACCGCGAGGCCGCCGGTCTGTACGACGTGGCCCATGGCCTGTTCGCCGTAGTACGACTGCCAGTTGGTGTTCGACACGAAGGACGCGGCGGTGTTGAACGCCTGGTCCGGGTCGATGGCGGCGAAGCCGAGCGAGCCGGGCAGGTGGCCCTGGAGCCGCTGGAGCAGGTAGAGGAAGAGGACGCTGACCGCCGAGAAGGCGAGAACGCCGCGCAGGTAGGCGGGCCAGCGCATCTCGGCGTCCGGGTTGGCGCCGATGCCCTTGTAGATCCACTTCTCGACGCGCAGGTGCTTGTCGGAGGAGTAGACCCGGGCCATGTAGTCGCCGAGGGGACGGTAGGCGAGGGCCAGTGCCGCTATGAGAGCGAGCAGCTGGAGGACGCCGGCGAGGACGGGGCTCATGACAGTGCTCAGAACCTCTCCGGGAAGACGAGGGCGAGGACGAGATAGCCCAGCAGGGCGACGGCCACGATCAGGCCGACGATGTTCTCGGCGGTCACAGCTTCGTCACCCCCTTGGCGACGAGGGCCACCAGCGCGAACACCGCGATCGTGGTGACGACGAAGGCCACGTCGGCCATCGTGAGCTCCTAGATGAGGTTCGGATCGAACTGACGAGTTAGAGGAAACCGCCCCCACGACCCGTTTCGGCCACCGTTGACGCCTCCCATACGGGGCGCGGCGTCCCTTTGACGCGTCCCATACGGGGCGAGGCGGAACGCCCGCTTCCGGGGTCGCGGAAAGGGCCGCGCGACCCCGGAAGGCGAGGGTCTGTTTCAGGACAGCCGGAACCGCAGACGGCAGATCACCGCGTCGGTGTCCCTGCGGACGGCGTGCGCGACCACGGCACCGCGCTGGTTCTGCAGCAGCCGCTGCCACATCCGGTCGGGCTCGACTTCCGCGATCAGGACGGTGACCCGGGTGCCGGGTGCGGCGATCCCGCGCACGTACGCGGCGACGGGACGCCCCAGCGCGCGGCGCTCGGAAGCGATGCGGACCAGCGGGACCCCGGGGTTCCACCGCTCCCACGCCACCTCCAGGGCCGCCGCCTGCGCCCGGTCCTCGGGGTCGGAGTGGCACACGGTCACGGCACGCACCTCGTCGCCGAGCGAACCGGCCGCGTTCAGCGCCTCACAGGTCAGCCGGGAGAGGTTCGACACGGGGACGATCACCAGGGAGCGCTCGCGGTGCGGGCGTTCGGGGACGCGGCCGAGGCCGAGCCGTTCCCCGATCCGCGTGTACGCCCGGTGCACGGCCTCGAACGCGGCGACCAGCAGGGGCAGCGCGATGACGATCAGCCAGGCGCCGTCCGCGAACTTGGTGGCGGTCACCACGACGGCGGAAACGCCCGTGAGCGCCGCGCCGAACCCGTTCAGCAGGGCCTTGCCCCGCCGGCCACGGCCCCGTTCCAGAAGCCAGTGCCGGACCATGCCGACCTGCGCGATCGTGAAGCCGACGAAGACACCGACGGCGAAGAGCGGCACCAGGGTGTTGGTGTCGCCGCCGGAGAACACGAGGAGGGCGGCGGAGACGGCGGCCAGCGTGAGGACGCCGTGCCGGTGCACCTGGCGGTCCGCCTTGAGCGCGAAGACGTGCGGCAGGTGGTTGTCGCGGGCGAGGAGCTTCAGCAGGACCGGGAGGCCGCCGAAGGAGGTGTTCGCGGAGAGGGCGAGCAGGATCATCGTCGCGAACTGGACGACGTAGAAGGCCGCGTTGTGGCCGAGAGAGGCGTCGGCGAGCTGCGCGAGGACGGTGACGCCCTCCACGGGCTGGAGGTGGAACCGCGAGATCAGCACGGACAGGCCGATCAGCATCGCGCCGAGGACCGCGCCGAGGGCGACCTCCGCACGCTGGGCCCGCTTCGCGCGCGGCATCCGGAACGACGGCACCGCGTTGGCGAGGGCCTCGACACCGGTGAGGGCGCTGCACCCGGAGGCGAACGCCTTCAGCAGGAGCAGGGCGCCGACCGCCGTGGCGTTGTCGGCGAGGACGGACGCGTGGCCCTGGGCGGCGGCCGTGCTGACGGGCGCCGACCGGAAGAGGCCCACGGCGATGAGCACGAACACCGAGCCGACGAACACCGCCGTCGGCACGATGAAGACCCGCGCCGACTCGACGACACCCCGCAGGTTCACGCCCGTGACCAACGCGAGCACCGCGAGGCAGATCCACACCCGGTCGTCGTAGAGCCCCGGGAACGCCGAGGTCAGGGCCGCGACCCCGGCCGTGACGGCGACGGCCACGTTCAGCACGTAGTCCAGCACCAGGGAGGCCGCGGCCACCAGGCTCGTCCGGACGCCGAGGTGGGTGCGGGCGACGGCGTACGCGCCGCCGCCGTCGGGGAACGCGACGATCACCTGCCGGTAGGAGGCGACGAGTACGGCGAGCAGGCCGGCGATGGCGAGGGTGACCGGCAGCGTGAAGCCGAGGCCGCGCGCACCGGCGGCGGCCAGCACCAGGACGATCGCCTCGGGGCCGTACGCCACCGACGCCATCGCGTCCAGGGAGAGCGCGGCGAGGCCGGTGACGGCGGTCAGCCGGTGGCGTTCACCGGTATCCGGGGGTTCCTCGTCGGCGGAGGCGGCGGTCAGGACGGACATGGGGCGGGTGCTCCTCGGCTCGGGGCGGGACCCTGGACGGGTCGTCGCGCTGGAGCCGCACCCGCGGGGCGGCGCGTGCGGCTGCGACCAGGTTGTTCCCGGCCACCACCCGCTCCGTACGGCCCTTGCGCGTTCTTCGCGCCCGTCGCCCCGGCCTTGTCGCGACCTTGACGCCGCGGCACGTCAGAGACCCGTCAAGGCATGCCGGGTCCGGCCTCGCGGGTGCTTACCGTCGACGACATGGAACGCCGCGACGATCCGCGCGAAGCGGTCGGGTTGCCCCCGCCCCGGGCTCCCGGTCCGGACCCGCGCCCCGCCCCCTCCCCGGAGGTGGCGCACGATCTCCACTGGGCCCGGGACCTGCGCAGCGCGGTCCGCTGCTCGGCCCTCCTCCTCGCCTTCCTGCTGCTGATCGACCATGCGGCCGGCACCCTCACCGGCCCGCGCGTCCTGCTGTGGACGGGGCTCGCCGCGCTGCTCCTCCTCGTCCTGTACCCGGCCCGGGTCGCCGTCGGCGAGGGCTGGCTGAGCACGCGCGGGCTCCTCGGCACCCGGCGGGTCCGCACCGACCACCTGGTGTCCGTGCGCTGTCTGGACGGGGTCGGGCAGCGGCTCGTCCTGCGCGACACCTCCGGCGCGCGCGTCGAGATCGATCCCCGTCTGCTGGTCGCCAATCCGGCGCTGTGGCACCGCCTCGACGCCGACGCCCGCGCCTCCGCGCTGCGCGGCTCCCTCGTCTGCGGCGCGACCGCGCTGCGCCGCGTGAGCGAGCGCGTCGACGACGAGGCCGCACGGGCGGTGTTCAAGGTGTCCGGGCTGGACTGAGTGTCGGGACCACCCGCAGCCCCCCGTCCCGGCTTACCCTCCGCCCGTGCTGAACGTGACGGGGATGCTCAAACGGCTCGTGATCGGCAGGGCGATGCGCAGCGACGAGCTGCACGGGACCCTGCTGCCCAAACGGCTCGCTCTGCCGATCTTCGCCTCCGACCCGCTGTCGTCCGTGGCCTACGCGACGCAGGAGATCCTGCTCGTCCTCACCCTCGGCGGCCTGACGTACCTGCACTTCACGCCCTGGATCGCGGGCGCCGTGGTCGTGCTCCTGACGGTCGTGGTGCTGTCGTACCGGCAGGTGGTGCACGCCTATCCGAGCGGCGGCGGCTCCTTCGAGGTGGCGTCCACGAACCTCGGCCCCTCGGCCGGGCTGGTCGTCGCCGCCTCCCTGCTGGTCGACTACGTGATGACGGTCGCCGTCTCCGTCGCCTCCGGGGTCGACAACATCATCTCGGCGATCCCCGCCCTCGCCCACCAGCGCGTCCTGATGGCCCTCGTCTTCGTCGCCGTCCTCGCCGCCATCAACCTGCGCGGGATGCGCGAGTCGGGCCGGGCCTTCGCCGCGCCGACGTACCTGTTCATCGGCGGCGTCCTGATCATGGTGATCACCGGCCTGATCCGGTACGCCCTCGGGGACGCGCCGGTCGCCGAGAGCGCCGCCTACGGAGTCCGGCCCGCCCCCTCCGACGCCCATCTGACGGGCCTGGCCCTCGTGATGCTGGTGCTGCGCGCGTTCTCCTCCGGCTGTACGGCGCTGACCGGCGTGGAGGCGATCTCCAACGGCGTACCGGCGTTCCGCAAGCCCAAGTCGCGCAACGCCGCCTCGACACTGGCGGCGATGGGCGGCCTCGCCATCATCATGTTCGTCGGGGTCACCACGCTGGCGCTGGTCGCCAAGGTGCACATCACGGACGACTCCTGCCGGCTCACCGGGCTGAGCGACTGCGCCACCTACACGCAGCGCACGGTCATCGCACAGATCGCGGCGGCGGTCTTCGGCGGTGAGAGCAGCTTCGGCTTCTACTTCATCCAGGCCGTGACGGCCCTCGTCCTGATCCTCGCCGCGAACACCGCCTTCAACGGCTTCCCGCTGCTGTCCTCGATCCTCGCCCAGCACCGCTACCTGCCCCACCAGCTGCACAACCGGGGCGACCGGCTGGCCTTCTCCAACGGCATCCTGGCCCTCGCGATCGTCGCGGGCCTGCTGCTGTGGGGCTACCGGGCGAACGTCACCAGCCTCATCCACCTGTACATCCTCGGCGTGTTCACCTCCTTCACCCTGTCCCAGCTCGGCATGGTGCGGCACTGGAACAGAGCGCTGCGCGGAGAACCCGACCCGGCCGCCCGACGCCGTCACCACACGGCGCGCGTCATCAACGCGGTGGGCGCGGTCTTCACCGGGATCGTCCTTCTCATCGTCCTGGTCACCAAGTTCACCCAGGGAGCGTGGCTGGCCGTCCTCGCGGCAGCCGTGCTGTGGGTGCTGATGCGCGCGATCCGACGCCACTACGACGCCACGGCGGCCGAGCTGGCGGTGACGGACCCGCACGCCGAACTCGTACCGCCCGGCCGGGTCCTCGCGATCGTCCTCGTCTCCAAGGTCCACAAACCGACCCTGCGGGCCCTCGCCTACGCCCGCGCCATCCACCCCGACCGGCTGGAGGCGCTGACCGTCTCGGTCGACGCGGAGGACACGGACGAGCTGCGTCGGCGCTGGGAGGAGTTCGCCATCGACGTGCCGCTGAAGGTCGTCGACTCCCCGTACCGCGAGATCACCAGACCGGTCGTCGGATACGTGCGTTCGGTGCGCCGCGACAGCCCGCGCGACGTCGTCGCCGTCTTCATCCCCGAGTACGTCGTCGGCCACTGGTGGGAGAACGCCCTGCACAACCAGTCCGCCCTGTGGCTCAAGAGCCGGCTGCTGTTCACCCCGGGCGTGATGGTGACGAGCGTGCCCTGGCAGCTCAGCTCCTCCGCCCACGCGAACCGGCCGACGGGCCGTGCGCCGGGTGCGGTCCGCCGGGGCGAGCCGGTCCCGCCGCAAGCCACCCGGCAGGGGCGACCGTAGCCGCCCCCTCGGCGTCCCCGTGATGCGCGACCGGCGGGTCTTAACGCAAGCTTGACGCGTAGGCCCCCGGCAGGCGTGGGCCCATGGATCACTCTCTGCATACGCTGATGACGCCGTCTCCTCGATGGCCGGAAACGATCGCCGAGCCGTACGTCAGGAGAGCCACCGATGGCCAGCCCCGAGCACGCCCCGCCGAGCCGGCTGCGCGCCTGGATGCTGGAAGGCCTGTCCGACATGGGCAAGGGCAAGGGCCGGCAGCTGCCCCGGCCCGCCGCCCCCGCGCCCGTCCACAAGGGCCAGCGCTGGTGGCGCGTCATGTGTCTGACCGGCGTCGACTACTTCTCCACCCTCGGCTACCAGCCGGGCATCGCCGCCCTCGCCGCCGGTCTCCTCTCCCCCGTCGCGACCGTCGTCCTCGTCATCGTCACCCTCGCGGGCGCACTGCCCGTCTACCGCCGCGTCGCCGAGGAGAGCCCGCACGGCGAAGGCTCGATCGCGATGCTCGAACGGCTCCTGTCGTTCTGGCAGGGCAAGCTCTTCGTCCTCACCCTGCTCGGCTTCGCCGCCACCGACTTCCTCATCACCATCACCCTCTCGGCGGCCGACGCCTCCACCCACCTGGTGGAGAACCCCCACCTGAACAGCGTCCTGCACGACAAGCAGCTGGTGATCACCCTCGCCCTCGTCGCGCTGCTCGGCGCCGTCTTCCTCAAGGGCTTCCTGGAGGCCATCGGCGTCGCCGTGGTCCTGGTGGGCATCTACCTCGGCCTCAACGTCGTGGTCGCGGTGACCGGCCTGTGGCAGGTCGCCACCCACGGACACGTCGTCACCGACTGGACCACCGCCCTGACCGCCGAACACGGCAACGTCCTCGCGATGGTCGGCGTGGCCCTGCTGGTCTTCCCGAAACTCGCCCTCGGCCTCTCCGGCTTCGAGACCGGCGTCGCCGTCATGCCGCACGTCGAGGGCGACGCCGCCGACACCGAGGAGACCCCGGCGGGCCGCATCCGCGGCACGAAGAAACTGCTCACCACCGCCGCCGTGATCATGAGCGTCTTCCTCATCGTGACCAGCTTCATCACCACCGTGCTGATCCCGGAGAAGGAGTTCGAGTCGGGCGGCCAGGCCAACGGCCGCGCCCTCGCCTATCTGGCCCACGAGTACCTCGGCAACGCCTTCGGGACCGTCTACGACGTCTCCACCATCGCCATCCTGTGGTTCGCCGGAGCCTCCGCCATGGCCGGACTCCTCAACCTCATGCCGCGCTACCTCCCCCGCTACGGCATGGCCCCGCACTGGGCACGCGCCGTCCGCCCCATGGTGATCGTCTTCATCCTGATCGCGTTCCTCGTCACCTGGATCTTCGACGCCGACGTCGACGCCCAGGGCGGCGCCTACGCCACCGGCGTCCTCGTCCTGATCAGCTCCGCCGCCATCGCCGTCACCATCGCCGCCCGCAAGGCCCGCCAGAAACACTGGACCATCGCCTTCGCCGTCATCTCGGCGGTCTTCCTCTACACGACCGTCGTCAACGTCATCGAACGCCCCGACGGCGTGAAGATCGGCGCCTGCTTCATCGCCGGCATCATCCTCGTCTCCTTCCTCTCCCGGCTCGCCCGCGCCTTCGAGCTGCGCGTCACCAGCGTGACCGTGGACCCGATGGCCGAACGGTTCATCCGCGACATCGCGAGCCGGCGCATCCGGTTCATCGCCAACGAACCCGACAACCGCGACATCACCGAGTACCGCGAGAAGATCGACCAGATCCGCGCCGACCACGACCTCCCCGCCCAGGAGGACTTCGTCTTCCTCGAGGTCACCGTCCTCGACCCCTCCGAGTTCGAGTCGGTCATGAACGTACGCGGCGAGGTGCTCCACGGCCGCTACCGCATCCTGACCCTGGAGTCCTCCTCCATCCCCAACGCGCTCGCCGCCCTGCTCCTGCACGTCCGCGACACCACCGGCTGCATCCCGCACGTCTACTTCGAATGGACCGAGGGCAACCCGTTCACCAACTTCCTGCGCTTCTTCCTCTTCGGCCAGGGCGAGGTCGCCCCCGTCACCCGCGAGGTGCTCCGTGAGGCCGAACCCGACCGCGACCGCCGCCCCCGCGTCCACGTCGGCTGACCGGCCGGCCGACCACCGACCCCGCCCGACGGAGTGAGAGGCCGGTAAGAAGCCCCGCCCGGGAGCCGCCCGCCAGGCCGCACCCACCCGTCGCTTGGCAGACTGGTCCGGTGCCCCAGACTGTGCTGCTCGCCGAGGACGACCGCGCCATCCGTCACGCCCTGGAAAGGGCGCTGACCCTGGAGGGCTACCAGGTGACGGCCGTCGCCGACGGGGTGGAGGCGCTCGCCCAGGCCCACCGCACCCCACCGGACGTCCTCGTCCTCGACGTGATGATGCCCGGCATCGACGGCCTCCAGGTCTGCCGCGTCCTGCGCGCCGAGGGCGACCGCACCCCGATCCTGATGCTCACCGCACTCGTCGAGACCGCCGACCGCATCGCCGGCCTCGACGCGGGCGCCGACGACTACGTGGTCAAACCGTTCGACGTGGAAGAGGTCTTCGCCCGGCTGCGCGCGCTGCTGCGCCGCACCGGCAACGGCGCCCTCGACGAGGGCCCGGCGGCCGCGCCGCGCGAGGCGCGCGCCACCACCGGGCAGATCGCCGTGGCCGGGCTGCGCATGGACGTCCAGGCTCGCCGGGTCTGGCGCGGGCAGCGCGAGCTGGAGCTGACCCGGACCGAGTTCGAACTCCTCGAACTGCTCGTCCGCAACGCCGGCATCGTCCTCGACCACTCCACGATCTACGACCGTATCTGGGGCTACGACTTCGGCCCCGGCTCCAAGAACCTCGCCGTCTACGTCGGCTACCTGCGCCGCAAGCTCGACGAGCCGGGAACCCCGTCCCTCATCCACACCGTCCGGGGCGTCGGCTACGTCCTCCGGGAGGACTGAGTGCCACCGGGTCCGCCGGACCCCGAACCGGGCCGGGCGGCCCGACCCGGCGACGAGACACCGCTCACGCCCGGCGGTGCTGCCCGGCAGCGCCGCGGCGGTGGACCGGGGCCCTCGTGGGGATCCCGGTTCCCCGGCGCGTCCGGACGGCTGCGGCAACTGTCGTCCCTGCGCGCCGTGTTCACCGTCTCCTTCGCGGCCGTCGCCGCCGCCGTCACGGTCCTCGTCGGCTTCCTCAGCTACGACGCCGCCGCCCGGCTCGTACGCGTCGACCAGCAGACCGTCTTCGCCGAGGTCGTCCAGGACCTGCGCGACCAGGTGCGCGAACACCCGCTGCGACCACAGGACTTCGCCGCCTCCGACCCCGACCACGACGGCCCCCTCGACGACATCATCCGGCCCAGCCGCACCGACGTGCAGGTCCTCGGGCACGGCGGCACGGTCGTCGACCGCGGCAGCCCGCCCCTGCCCGTGGACGGCCACGACCGGGCGGTCGCCGACGACGCCCTCGCCGGAGAGGTCGAGGAACACAAGGACGTCGACGTCGCCGGCGACCGCTACCGGCTCGCGACCGTCTCCCTCGGCGACGGGCGCGGCGCGGTCCAGGTGGCCCAGCAGTTCAGCGACACGGAGGACCTGCTGCGCGAGCTCCAGCAGCGCACCGTGCTGCTCGTCGGGGCCGTGGTCATCGCCGCCGGGCTCTTCGGCTGGTGGCTGGCACGGCGCATCACCCGGCGGCTGGTGCGGCTCGCCGGGGCCGCCGAGGACGTGGCGCGCACCGGCCATCTCGGCATCCAGGTGCCGGTCACCGGCTACGACGAGGTGGGCCGGCTCGGCCGCTCCTTCGACCGGATGCTCGGCCGTCTCGCCCAGTCCGAGGAGGACCAGCGGCGCCTGGTCCAGGACGCGGGCCACGAACTCCGTACGCCGCTGACCTCGCTGCGGACGAACATCTCCATGCTCCGCCGGATCGACGAACTGCCGCCGGACGCGCGTGAGGAACTCGTCGCCGATCTCGCCCTGGAGTCCCGCGAGCTGACCGATCTCGTCAACGAACTCGTCGCCCTCGCGGCCGGCCAGTCCGACACCGAGCCCGTACGACGCCTCGACCTCGCCGAACTCGCCGAGGACGCCGTGATCGTCGCGCGCCGGCGCACCGGCCGGGAGATCACCCTCGACGTCACCGGAGACACCACCGTCGACGGCCGCCCGACCGCTCTCCAGCGCGCGGTCTCCAACCTCGTGGAGAACGCGGCCAAGTTCGACCGCGGCGGTACGTCACCGATCGAGGTGGTGGTGAGCGGCCGCCCCGGTGAAACCGGCGGCCGCCCGGGTCCGGTGCGCGTCGAGGTACTCGACCGCGGTCCCGGCATCGGCGAGGACGACCTCGTCCGCGTCTTCGACCGCTTCTACCGCGCCGCCGAAGCCCGCAGCCTGCCCGGCTCGGGCCTCGGCCTGTCCATCGTCCGCGAGGTCGCAACAGCCCACGGAGGCACCCCGTTCGCCTACGCCCGCACCGGAGGCGGCACGGTGATCGGCTTCACGACGAGCACGTGAGCTGCGGTGCGGTGGTGGCTCGTGGCCGTGCCGGACGCCGAAATCCAGCCCCTCCGGCGTTTGAGGAGCGGGGTCTGGGGCGGAGCCCCAGGTACGGGTTGGGTAGGGGCGGAGGGGGCGAGGAAAGGGTTACGGCCGCAGCGCCGCGAGCTGCTCGGCGAAGGGGACCACCCGGAATCCGTCCTCGCGAGCGGTCACGCTCCCCTGAGCGGGGAGGGAAGAGCCGGAAGAGTCCGGAGCCGGGACGGCGGACTCGGCCGGTGCCTGGACGGTGGGCGCCGACCGACCCGCCAGGGCCGACATCAGCACCGCCAGCTCCCCCGCGGCCCGCTCGATCCGCTCGGCCAACCCCTCGGCCCCCCAGTCCTCCGAAGCCGCGTACACCCCGGTGGGCACGACCACGGCCCGCAGATAGGCGAACAGAGGCCGCAGCGCGTGTTCCAGGACCAGCGAGTGCCGCCCGGTCCCCCCGGTCGCCGCGACCAACACGGGCTTGCCCACGAGTGCGTCCTTGTCGAGCACGTCGAAGAAGGACTTGAACAGCCCGCTGTACGAGGCGGAGAACACCGGGGTGACGACGATCAGCCCGTCCGCCGAGGTCACGTCGTCGATCGCGGCGGACAGGGTCCGCCCGGGAAACCCGTTGGTGAAGTTGTGCGCGATCTCCACGGCGAGATCCCGCAGTTCGACGACGCGGACGTCCACGGGCCCGGAGGCCCGGCCGGCGGTCGCGGCCGCCAGCCGGTCGGCCAGCAGCCGCGTGGACGACGGAACGCTCAGCCCCGCCGAGACGACGACGAGCTTCATGCGACGGTCACCTCTTCCTTGGCGGCGGCCACCCGGGCCGCATGGGTCGGCGCGTCCGGCACGTCGGCCGGCCGCCCCTTGGCGAACTCCTCGCGCAGCACCGGCACGACCTGCTCGCCGAGGAGGTCGAGCTGCTCCAGCACGGTCTTGAGGGGCAGCCCGGCGTGGTCCATCAGGAACAGCTGGCGCTGGTAGTCACCGGCGTAGTCGCGGAACGCCAGCGTCTTCTCGATCACCTGCTGCGGCGAACCGACGGTCAGCGGGGTCTGTTCGGTGAAGTCCTCCAACGACGGCCCGTGCCCGTACACCGGCGCGTTGTCGAAGTACGGCCGGAACTCCCGTACCGCGTCCTGCGAGTTGGGCCGCATGAAGACCTGGCCGCCGAGGCCGACGATCGCCTGCTCGGCGGTGCCGTGCCCGTAGTGCGCGTACCGCTCGCGGTAGAGCTCGACCATCTTCTTGGTGTGGTCGGCGGGCCAGAAGATGTTGTTGTGGAAGAAGCCGTCGCCGTAGTACGCGGCCTGCTCGGCGATCTCCGGCGAGCGGATGGAGCCGTGCCAGACGAACGGGGCGACCCCGTCCAGCGGCCGCGGCGTCGACGTGAACGACTGGAGCGGCGTACGGAACTTGCCCTCCCACGTCACGACGTCCTCGCGCCACAGGCGGTGCAGCAGCGCGTAGTTCTCGACCGCGAGGTTGATGCCCTGCCGGATGTCCTGGCCGAACCAGGGATAGACGGGACCGGTGTTACCGCGGCCCATCATCAGGTCGACGCGTCCGTCCGCGAGGTGCTGGAGCATCGCGAAGTCCTCGGCGATCTTCACCGGGTCGTTGGTGGTGATCAGTGTCGTGGACGTGGACAGGACGAGCTTCTCGGTGCGCGCGGCGACATAGCCGAGCAGGGTGGTCGGGGACGACGGGACGAACGGCGGGTTGTGGTGCTCGCCGGTCGCGAAGACGTCGAGGCCGACCTCCTCGGCCTTCTGCGCGATGGCGACCATGGCCTTGATGCGCTCGTGCTCGCTCGGCTCCCGGCCCGTGGTCGGGTCCGGAGTCACATCGCCGACGCTGAAGATCCCGAACTGCATGGTCGCTCACCCTCCAAGTTGTTGACGGTTCAACTATACCCTCGAACCACCACCCCGCCCCAGGTATTCCACGACCACCCCATCCCGCCCATCCCGCCCCTCACCCCCTAGCCCCCCTAGCCCCCCGTCCAAGCAAACCGCTTGACCGCACCCCACCCCATGCCCGACATTTATCTGCGTGACACAGACATTGCATGACGCAGATGAAAACGCTCTGCGAGATACCCCACATCCACCCGCCCGCACCCGCTGGGCGATCCTCGGCGTCGTCCTCGCCGCCGACGTCCTGGACCTCCTCGACGGCACCATCACCAACATCGCCGCCCCGACCATCGCCCACGACCTCGGCGGCGGCACCGCCCTCGTCCAGTGGCTCGGCGCCTCCTACGCCCTCGCGCTCGGCGTCCTGCTCGTACTCGGCGGACGGCTGGGCGACCTCTACGGCCGCCGGCGGCTCTTCCTCACCGGGCTCGCCGGCTTCACCGCCGCCTCGGTCGCCTGCGGCCTCGCCCCGACACCGGGGACCCTCGTCGCCGCCCGCCTCGTCCAGGGCGCCTTCGGCGCGCTCGTCATCCCGCAGGGCTTCGGCATCCTCGGCGCGACCTGGCCCCGCGCCCAGATCGGCAAGGCCTACAGCCTCTTCGGGCCCGTGATGGGACTGTCCGCCGTCGGCGGCCCGATCCTCGCCGGACTCCTCATCGACGCGGACCTCGCCGGACTCGGCTGGCGCCCGATGTTCCTCATCAACCTCGTCCTCGGCGGCGCCGCCCTGCTCGCCGCCGGCCGCCTGCTCCCCCACGACACCGGCGACCGCACGACCACCGTCGACATCCCCGGCTCCGCACTGCTCGGTGCCACCATGCTCGCCCTGCTCACCGGCCTCATCGAGGGCTCGGCGCACAGCTGGACCGCGCTCCCGGTTCTCGCACTGCTCGCCGGCCTCGCGCTCTTCGCCGCGTTCTGCCACCGCCAGCGCACCGCGCCCACCCCCCTGATCCGGCCCTCACTCCTGCACAACCGCGGCTTCACCTCGGGACTGCTCCTCGGCATCGTCTTCTTCGCCGCGGTCGCCGGCCTCCTCTACGTCGTCTCGCTCTTCCTCCAGCAGGGCCTCGGCCGCTCCCCCGCGGGCGCCGCACTCGCCCTGATGCCTCTGTCCGCGGGCATCGTCATCGCCTCGATCGCCTGCTACCGCCTGATCGCCCGGCTGGGCCGCCGCCTCGTCCTCATCGGCTTCCTCGTCACGCTCGCCGGAACGCTCCACCTCCTCGTCCTGGTCTCCGTCTCCGGGACCGGCACCGGCGGCTGGGCCCTGGTGCCGCCCCTGCTCGTCATCGGGCTGGGCATGGGCGCCTGCTTCGGCTCGCTCTACGACGTCACCATCGGCGACATCGCCCCCGCCGAGGCCGGCAGCGCGGGCGGCTCGCTCGGCGCGGTCCAGCAGCTCGCCAACGCCGTCGGAGCAGCCGCCGTCACCAGCGTCTACTTCCGCTCCGGCGGCGGCGAGACCCACGCCACCACGGTGAGCCTCACCGTCGTCGCCGCCATCACCCTCCTGTGCTGTCCCCTCGTACGCCTGCTGCCACTGAGGGCGCCCGCGGACCAGCATCACTAGGTGCCGCCCGACAGAGGCCCTAGGGGACGAGGACCAGCCGGCCGCGCAGGCCGCCCTCGGCGAGCCGGGCGTGCGCCTTGGCGGCCTCGTCGAGGGCGTACGTCTCGGCGACCCGGGTCGTCAGCACCCCCTCGTCGACCAGCGCCACCAGTTCCGCGAGCCGCGCCCCGTCGGCGGCCACCTCCACCGATCCGGTCCGCACCCCGCGCACGGACGCCGGGTGGGCCCCCGGGATGACACCGGCGAAGGCGCCCCCGTCGCGCACCCACTCCAGCGCGTCCGCACCCAGGATCGCCGCGTCAAGCACCGCGTCCACGCTCCCCGGAGCCACCGCACCCGACACGAACCGGTCCGCCCCGAGGGACCGCACGAGCTCCTCGTCCGCCTCGCGGGCCAGCCCCGTCACCGTCACCCCGAGGCGGACCGCCAGTTGCACGGCGTACCCGCCCACCGCGCCGGCCGCCCCCGTCACCAGCAGACTCCGCCCCGACTCCAGGGCCAGCCCGTCCAGTGCCTGCGCCGCGGTCAGGGCGTTCAGCGGCAGGCTCGCCGCGTGCACCGCGTCGACCGAGCGGGGCGCGGCGGCCACCGCGTCGACGTCGACCACCACGTACTCGGCGTGCGTACCGAGGGACTTGGCCGTCCCGTACGCCAACGCCACCACCTCGTCGCCCACGGTCCACCCGGAGGCGACCCCGACCGCGTCGACCACCCCGGCCACGTCCCACCCGAGCCCCAGCCTCTTACCGGCACCTCCGAAGACCCCCGCACGGACCCCGGCGTCCACGGGATTGACCGCCGCGGCCGCCACCCTGATCCGCACCTGCCTCGCCCCCGGCTCCGGCACCGCCACCTCGACGATCTCGACCGACTCCGGACCACCGAACGCCGTCACCACAGCAGCACGCATGCCAACTCACCCCATCCATAAGCCAGTTACCCGGGTCTCTCACCCGCTGCAACTACCCTAGGAAGAGCTACTATCTTCTGGTAAGTAGGCACCTCAAGGTGCGTACGTCACCCGGAGGTGAGCGATGGCGACCACGACGGCGGCCCAGCGGCGACAGCAGGCCCGCGTCGAGTACGACGCGTTCATCAAGAGCTGCCCCACCAACCAGCTCCTGGACCGCATCAGCGACAAATGGGTCAGCCTGATCGTGAGCGCGCTCGCCGACGCCCGGGGCCCGATGCGCTACAGCGACCTCGGCCGCAAGATCGCCGGCGTCAGCCCCAAGATGCTCACCCAGACCCTGCGCTCACTGGAGCGCGACGGCATCGTCTCCCGCACGGTGACCCCTGCCGTACCCGTCCGCGTCGACTACGAACTCACGCCCCTGGGCGCCAACTTGAGCTGCCTGCTCACCGCCGTCAAAGACTGGGCCGAGCACCACATCGAAGAGGTCGTCGAGGCCCGCGAGCGCTACGACGCGTCCTCCGCGTCCTCCTGAAGGTCCCCGGCCCGAAGCCGCGCGACCTGCCGCGCGCTGAAGTCGACCGTGCGCCTCATGTGCCCGATGATCAGGGCGACTTCGGCGTCGTCGAGCCCTTCGAACAGGGCGTACCAGCCGCCGCCCAGCCGGTCCCACATGCGGCCGAACTCGGCGATCTTCTCCGGCACGGTGGCCACGAGCACCCGCCGCCGGTCCACCACGTCGCGCTCCCGCACGACATAGCCCGCCTTCTCCAGGCGGTCCACCAGCCGCGTGGCCGACCCGGTCGTCAGCCCCGTCATCTCGGCGATCCGACCGGTGGTCACCGGCCCGGCCTCCAGGCTGAGCAGATTCACACACTGCACATCCGTCGGATGCAGGCCGACGTGGTCGGCGAGGGCCTGGTTGAACAGGGCGTACGAGGCCATGTACCGCCGCGACACGACCGCCAGCTCACCCAGCAGCCCCTCGCGCCCTTCCCCAGCCATCCCGCCCCTTCCCAAGCCTCCCGGAAATCGTACGCCGCCCCCTGCCCGCGGCACCCCGGCCAGGCTCTTCACCCCCTCCGCCCCACCCCTGGAGCGCCGCCCCGGACCCCGCTCCTCAAACGCCGGAGGGGCTGAATTTCCCGAGCGCCAGAGGGACTGAGTCTCCGCGCGCCGGAGGGGCTGAAATCCACGCACCCGGCCACGCACGGCCCGCACCCGGCGTCCGGCGGGAGGGGCCGTGCCGGTACATCGGATGCCCGTCGCTTACGCCCGGATCGAGCAGCTCCCACTTGCTCGACCCACGTCTGATCCAACGGCGACGGGCGGATGGACCGGCACGGCCCCGACCCACCCACCGGACCGCACCCGCAAGCGCGCCCCCACCCGGAGCGCTGCGCCGGGGTAAACGGGCGGAACCTAGAACGCGTACGCGTCCCCGGTGTCCAGCACCAACACCTGCTGCCGATCATTCGCATGGTTCCGGTCCACCGACCCCCCACCCCACACCGTGTCCAGCCCCAACGTCACCTCGGACGCGACCTCCCGCAGCCGCACCGTCATCCGGATCTCCTCCCCCGGCCCGTCCGCCGGCAGCGCCCCCGTCCGGCACACCACCACCCGCTCGCCCGACCGGGCGCACCCGACCGGCAGCACCTGGGCGTCGCCCAGCGCCGCCGACCACCGCAGCCGCACCGTCGCGTCGTCCACCGGATCGGGCCCGTGGTTCCGCGGCGTCAGCCGGACGTCGACCCGCCCAGCGGCCATGGACGCGCTCCCGTGATAGGCGAGATCAGCTTCAGGAGCCACCGCACCCCCGAGACCTCCCACGCCTCCCACCAGCACAGCCCCCGAACCCAACAGACCCACCGCACTCAGCATCCACATGGCCATTTCCTCCGCCGGCACGAACCATCACGATCATCGGGTCGTCGACCCACCGTCTCGGGATGTATCCCACCCTGGCCGCCCCCCAGGCGCCCTCCAACAGGTGACACCCCGGCACCGGCCCCGGGCCGAGCCCCCAGGACCCCATGTCAGAGTGACCGCATGCTCGTCGCCCGCTCCGCCGCCCTGTTCGTCCTGGCCGCCCTCTTCGAGATCGGCGGGGCCTGGCTGGTCTGGCAGGGCGTACGGGAGCACCGCGGCTGGCTGTGGATCGGCGCGGGCGTGATGGCCCTCGGCGTGTACGGCTTCGTCGCCACCCTCCAGCCGGACGCCGAGTTCGGCCGCATCCTGGCCGCGTACGGCGGCGTCTTCGTGGCCGGCTCCATCGCGTGGGGCGTGGTCGCCGACGGCTACCGCCCCGACCGCTGGGACATCACCGGCGCCCTGATCTGCCTGGCCGGCATGGCCGTGATCATGTACGGCCCGCGCAACGGCGCCTGAGACCCGCCTCACCCCCGGCCGCGTCCCGCCCGCACCCACCTATCCTTGCCGGAGACACCCCAGCCGGCCCGCCCGAGCCACCGCCAGACGGCTGCGCGAGCCACCGCCCGAGGAGCAGGAGCAGCCGTATGACCCCCGCCGCCGCATCCCGTATCGCCGTCATCACCGGTGCCAGCAGCGGAATCGGCGCCGCGACGGCCCGGCAGCTGGCGGCCGAGGGCTACCGCGTCGTGATCACCGCCCGCCGCAAGGACCGCATCGAGGCACTCGCGGAGGAGATCTCCGCGGCGGGCGGCCAGGCGACGGCGTACGCCCTGGACGTCACGGACCGGGCCGCGGTCGACGAGTTCGCGACGGCGTTCAAGACGATCGGCGTGCTGGTGAACAACGCGGGCGGTGCGCTCGGCGCCGACCCGATCGCGACGGGCGACCCGGCCCAGTGGCGCCAGATGTACGAGACGAACGTCATCGGCACCCTGAACGTGACGCAGGCCCTGCTACCCGCGCTCACGGCCAGCGGCGACGGCACGGTCGTCGTCCTGTCCTCGACGGCGGGCCACGGCACGTACGAGGGCGGCGGTGGCTACGTCGCCGCCAAGCACGCCGAGCACGTCCTCGCGGAGACGCTGCGCCTGGAGATCGTCGGCACGCCGGTCCGGGTGATCGAGGTCGCCCCCGGCATGGTGAAGACGGACGAGTTCGCGCTGACCCGCTTCGGCGGCGACACGGAGAAGGCGGCGAAGGTCTACGCGGGCGTCGCCGAGCCCCTCACCGCGGACGACGTCGCCGAGACCATCACATGGGCCGTCACGCGCCCGAGCCACGTCAACATCGACCTGCTCGTGGTGCGCCCCCGCGCCCAGGCGTCGAACACCAAGGTCCACCGGGAGCAGTGATGCCCACCCCGGCGTCACCCGAGGGCCAACTCCCCACGGACGAAGGCGAGAAGGCCCGCCTCGCCTTGGAGAAGAAGCGCGAACGCTTCGTCTGGTACTACCTCGCGTACTTCCTCTTCGGCATCCACATCATCGCCTTCGTCATGATCTACGCGGTCCTGCACGCGAAGTGACGCCCAGGGCTCGCCTCCACGGGCCGCCCGCGAGCACTCGCACGCACCCGCGCGAAAGGGCCCGAGCCGTTGGCGGCTCGGGCCCTCGCGGCATGTCACCCCTGTTCGGGACTCAGCCCTTCACGCACACGACCTGCTTCAGCTTGGTCACGACCTCCACGAGGTCGCGCTGCTGGTCGATGACCTTCTCGATCGGCTTGTAGGCGCCCGGGATCTCGTCCACGACGCCGGAGTCCTTGCGGCACTCCACGCCCTGGGTCTGGTCCTCCAGGTCCTTCGTCGAGAAGCGGCGCTTCGCGGCGTTGCGGCTCATGCGCCGACCGGCGCCGTGCGACGCCGAGTTGAAGGCCTTCTCGTTGCCGAGGCCCTTCACGATGTACGAACCGGTGCCCATCGAGCCGGGAATGATCCCGTACTCACCGGCACGGGCGCTGATGGCACCCTTGCGGGTGACGAGCAGGTCCATGCCTTCGTAGCGCTCGATGTTCACGTAGTTGTGGTGGCAGCTGACCTCCGGCTCGAAGGTCGGCTTGGCCTTCTTGAACTCCTTGCGGACCACGTCCTTCAGGAGCGCCATCATGAGCGTGCGGTTGTTCTTCGCGTACTCCTGGGCCCAGAACAGGTCGTTGCGGTACGCCGCCATCTGAGGGGTGTCGGCGACGAAGACCGCGAGGTCCCGGTCGACGAGGCCCTGGTTGTGCGGGAGCTTCTGGGCCAAGCCGATGTGGTGCTCGGCCAGTTCCTTGCCGATGTTCCGGGATCCGGAGTGCAGCATGAGCCAGACCGAATCGGACGTATCAACACACACCTCGATGAAGTGATTTCCCCCGCCCAGCGTCCCCATCTGCTTCACGGCCCGCTCCTCACGGAACTTGACCGCGTCCGCCACCCCCTCGAAGCGGCCCCAGAAGTCGTCCCACCCGGCGGTGGGCAGGCCGTGGAAGGCGTTCGGGGTGACCGGGGAGTCGTGCATGCCGCGGCCGACCGGGATCGCCTGCTCGATCTTGGAGCGGAGGCGGGAGAGGTCGCCCGGCAGGTCGTTGGCCGTGAGGGACGTGCGGACGGCGGACATGCCGCAGCCGATGTCGACGCCCACCGCGGCCGGGCACACCGCGTCCCGCATCGCGATGACGGAGCCGACCGTCGCGCCCTTGCCGTAGTGGACGTCCGGCATGACGGCGAGCCCCTTGATCCAGGGCAGGGTCGCCACGTTCTGGAGCTGACGGAGTGCCACGTCCTCGACCGACGCCGGGTCGGTCCACATGCGGATCGGAACCTTCGCGCCCGGCACCTCTACGTACGACATATCGTCCTCAATCCCCCGGAAACCAACAGAAGTCTTTAATCGCAAAACCGGCGCCTAGGTCGACGTATGGGACAACGGACCGGCGTCCACGGCTGTGCGTGCGATACACATTGTCTCCAGGGGTCGCCCCTGTGCGGCAACCGAATAACCACAGGACACCCGGGCGGAAGCGCGCCGGGGAACCGTCGAGAGGAGCCTGACCGTGCAGCGGAAGGCGTACGTACCCGGCGCCGCCGTGCTCCTCGCGGCATTGCTGGCGGGCTGCACCGGCGCTTCGGACGACGGGGGTTCGCCGATCGACTCCAAGGGCGGCGACACCGGCACGACGGCCGTCGCGGCCCAGCCGGGCAAGTACCGCACCCTCCCGGAGGCGTGCGGCGCGGTCGATCACGACACCCTGGACTCGTTGCTGCCGGGCATCGAGCAACTCACCGACCCGGCACAGCAGGAGCAGGCGTACGAGGGCGAGGCGGCGCTCACGTACGACACGGACCGGCGTGACGGCTGCAACTGGAAGGTGGAGTCCGCCTCCGCCACCGACCACCTCTCCGTCGACTTCGAGCGGGTCGTGTCGTACGACAACGCGGTGAGCGACGACAACAAGGCCGAGGAGTTGTACACCACTCGGGAGACGGCGGCGGACCTTCCCGAGCCGGCCGCCTCCAGCAGCGACGCCTCGTCGAGCCCGGGAGGCGACGCCGGCACCCCGAGCGACGGCGGTAGCAGCAGCAGCGACAGCAGCGACAGCGGTGGCGACGGCTCGGAGCCCACTCCTTCCGGCTCCGGTTCCCCCTCGGAGACGTCGGCCGCGCTCCAGCCCCGCGTCCTCGACGATCTGGCGGACCAGGCGTTCCTGAACGACAAGCTGAGCACGGGCTCGTCGACCGCCCGGCAGCGCACGGTGACTGTGGTGTTCCGCACGTCGAACGTCATCGTGACGATCGAGTACGCGGAGCAGCCGACGGCTTCCGGGGGTGTCCCCGACAGCGAGGAAATGCAGGACAGGGCCCGGAAACTGGCGGACGTGCTCGCCGGGAAGCTCGACGGCTGACGGCTCGGCGACCCCGTCGGGCACCCCTGCACGAACCGCCCGAACGGGAACCGGCCCGGCGGATCACCGCGTACCGTGGCCCCTCGGACCCGACCGGCCGCACGCTCCATGTGCGGCCGTACCACGAGCCTCGAGTGAAGGAACCATGCACCGACCAGTACAGCGAGTAGGCCGAGCACCGCGACTCACCCGCATCCTTGTCAGCGCAGCCGCCATCCCGGTGGCGCTCGTCGCCGCGGGCTGTTCCTCGGACTCCGGCTCCACGGACGACGCCCGGAAGAGCGCGACGCCGGACGCGAAGAAGTCCGCGAGCCCGACGGCCGAGGCCGTGCAGCCGGCCGCGTACGCGACGCTTCCCCAGCCGTGTTCGGTGCTGTCGAAGAAGACGCTGGGCGAACTGGCTCCGAAGGCCGACAAGTCGGGCAAGAAGGGCGCATCGGACGATGCGACCCAGCGCAGCAACTGCAACTGGAGCAGCCTCGACAACAACGGCGTCAAGGGCTCCCAGTTCCGCTGGCTGAACGTGGCGCTGCTGCGCTTCGACTCGGACGCGCGCGGTGCGGGCGACGAGCAGGCGCACGCGTACTTCGAGAAGCAGGTCACGGGCGCGCAGGCGGTCGAGGGTGCGAAGGGTGCCAAGTCGGCTCCGGTCGCCGGGACGGGCGACGAGGCGACGGCCGTGCACTACGACCTGAAGAAGAAGGAAGGCTCCTTCAAGCAGCAGACGGTCGTGGCGCGCGTGGAGAACGTGGTCGTCACGATCGACTACAACGGCGCCGGTCTCGCGGGTGAGAAGACCCCGGACTCCGGTGACCTGCTGAAGGCGGCCGAGAAGGCCGCGAAGGAGGCCGTCGCGGCGGTGTCCGCGGCGAACAAGGACGGCGGCTCGACCGGTTCGTCCCCGTCGAAGGGCTCGTCCTCGAAGCCCTCCTCCGGCGCGAAGTCGGCCTCGCCGTCCAAGAGCGCGGACAAGAGCGACTCCAAGGGCGACGCGAAGGCGGACTCCGGGAGCGGCTCCAAGTCCGCTTCCCCGTCGAAGTCCGCGTCCGAGTCCGCGGCGGCGAAGAGCTGACCCGGACGGCGATCGTTCCGGAGGCCCAACTTCCGCTCTGAGCTGGACAGTTGCAGGGGCCCGGTACCCGAGGGGACCGGGCTCCTCCCATGCCGGGCACCCGGAGGCCGCACACATGTGCCACTCTGTTGCGCGCAACAACACGCAAGGGGAGGGGAGTACAGGTGTCCGCGCCCATACAGCTGACTCGGATGCACAAGATACTCATCGGTGTGGTCGTCGCCGGTGCGGTCGTCATCGCCGGGATCGGCTTCGCGGGTTCGTACGCGGCGGTCCGTGAGCTGGCGATCAA